>JAIVJN010000456.1 GCA_020200025.1 Acidobacteriota bacterium
GCGCAGAACCGTTCGAGGGTGTTGAACTGCACCTCGCGCGGCTCTGGGCGGACGGCCCCGTCGAAAAGTTCCCGCAGCCGTGAATCTATTGCTCGCGCAGCGCCACCATGGGATCCACACGCGTGGCGCGGAGCGCCGGAAGCAGGCTGGCGAGCATTCCCGCGACGACCAGCACGAGCGCGGCAAGGCTGAAGGACGGCAAGTCGAATGGGCCAATTCCGTAGAGGATGCCGGCCATCCATCGCGCCATGACCACCGCCGCCGCCAGGCCGAAGGCGGCCCCGATGGTAATCAGCAGCAGGCTGTTCTGCACGACGAGTCCCAGGGTGCGTCCGCCGCTCGCGCCGAGCGCCATGCGAAGACCGATCTCCCGCGTGCGCTGGGCCACTGAGTACGACAACACACCGTAGATACCCGAGGGCTGCCAGCAGGAGCGCGCACAGGGCGAACAGCGCAAGCAATGTCGTGCTCAACGGCGGCAGGAACACGGCGCGCGCGAGAATCTGCTCCATGGTGTATCCACAGTTCATGTGGCTCGTAGTACTTCTCGCCGGCGCGGCGGAGGAAAGCCGGCAACAGCGAGACGGTCAGTTCCGGATCTGTAAGCGACGCTGCAACTACCCTCAACTCGATACACGGTTCTCGGTTGGAGGTATGGACACTGGCTGCTAAGGTCGATCGGCGTTGAGGCTGTTGGCCATTACGCCGCACCGGCGCGCGAACTCTCCACGGGCGTGTCGCCTTGAGTCGCTTTGAAGGGAGCCAGCCAGCGCAATACGGCAAAATTCGCGACGCTGAGGAAGACGGCGATGTCGTAGTTGCCGTAGGCGACAGCCGCGCCAACGGCGGCCGTGTTCCAGATGCTCGCCGCCGTGGCAGTGCCGCGTACCGAGCCTTCCGTCTTGAGGATGGCGCCACTGCCGATGAAGCCAATACCCGTGAGGAGGCCTTGCCACACGCGCGACTCCGCCTCGGCCGACGGTCCGAATGAACTGCGAGCGGCGATCAGGAACCCGCACGTGGAGATCGCCACAAGGGTGAAGGTGCGCAGGCCGGCGCTCCGTTCTTTTTTTTCCCGATCCCACGCGATAGGGAGCGCCAACACGAAAGCCACGGCGAGTTGCAGGAGATGGGCGGCGGTGTCGGTGAGGTTATCCATCATCTCCGTTCCAGCAAATTGGGAACGCGGTTACGGTCGATGCGAAGCAGTCCGGGCACCCGGCCCGACACTCGCTTGGTGCCCCAAGTCGCTAGCCTTTGTGAACTCACGAAAACAGTCGGCGGGTCGTCCTCACATAGATCAGCGACGCGAAGCGCCCGGCGGCACCGCCCGAATACCGTCCGAATAGTCCAATCAGGTGCGTCGGCCTGCATTGGCTTTCCTGACGGTCTTCGTCAGGCAGAGACTGACCACGAGCGATTCTACAGAGGAAATCAACAGACGAACCGACGAACGACGTGGGCGTGGCCTAACAGCCCCTGGTGAAAGTCCCGACGGCATTCGACCGGTGAGCCATCCCCGCGGGCTGCGTTGCTCCTTCTTCAAATATGGGCCGACATTCTCAGTCGTCGCGCCTTGCCCGCGCCGGCGCATCACCGGCCTCGGTGCTCGCCGCGACTTCCACCACGGGCTGCTAAACTGAGAACGCCGAGCCAATCGAACGGACCTTCGAGTGGCTTCAGTCGTGAAGGGTCATGAGCTGAAATCGCAGATGGTGTCCACACAAGTCAGACCAGTTCCCCGAACCAGCCGCGCCGTGCTATCCACTTCACCGCTTCCAAGACTGGCACAATCGAGAAAGCCAAGGCGGTTGTCAGCATCCAGTCGGCAGGTGTCATGCTGAACGTCCCGAATGCTCGCTGGAAAAAGGGTACGTACAGGATGATGACAAGCAGCACGAGTTCCCACGCGACCGCCACGTTGAGCCAGCGGTTCGCGAACGGCCGCCGCAACACCGACAGCCGATCGGAACGGCAATTGTAAGCATTGAAGAACTGGATCAGCACGAGCGTCACAAACGTCATCGCCATTACCTCCGCGAGAGGTCGTCCCGCTCCCAGGAGCCACGTAAACAGCGTGAAGTTCATGAGTGCGGACCACAATCCCGCCGCGAGCAACAACATCACGACAGGTCGTGTGAAGATGCCGACACGTGGCTCTCTTGGCCTCCGCCGCATCAAGTCCTTCTCGGGAGGATCGACGGCAAGCGCCAGTGCCGGCAACCCGTCCGTGGCGAGATTCACATAGAGAATCTGCACGGCGGAGAGCGGCAGCGGAAGCCCCGCGATGACAGTGCCCGCCAAAAGCACGATCTCGCCGACGTTACACGAGAGCAAATACATCAGGTACTTCTTGATGTTTCCGAAGACAATGCGCCCCTCCTCGACCGACGCGACGATCGTCGCAAAGTTGTCGTCGAGCAGGGTCATACCCGCAGCTTCCTTGCTCACATCGGTTCCGGTAATGCCCATCGCGATGCCGATGTCGGCCTTCTTGAGGGCGGGCGCATCGTTGACGCCGTCTCCGGTCATCGCGACGACCTCACCGCGACTCTGCCACGCCGTCACGACGCGCAGCTTGTC
>JAIVJN010000036.1 GCA_020200025.1 Acidobacteriota bacterium
GAGCAAGGCTACATGGGCGCGCGTGCCTACGTGCGCGAGCACCTGGGGGACTCCACCAAACCCAAGCCGGAGTACCAGAAGCTCTCGGCTTATTACAATCTCGACAACGGCACCGGTCGGATCCGGGGCGTCTGGATGCAGGGGAACGTCGCGATCACCCCGATCTTCACTCAATGGATCGAACCGCTGCGTGGTCTGGGCGTCACCGTTCTCGCACCGCGGTCGACGTCGGGCTCCGACTACGTCCCCTTCGACGAGATTGGCATTCCGGCGTTTCAGTTCATCCAGGATCGGCTCGAGTACAACTCGCGGTCGCACCACTCCAACATGGACACCGTCGATCGCGTCCAGCGCGACGACTTGGTCCAGATGTCGATCGTGATGGCGAACTTCGCGTACAACACGGCCATGCGAGACGGGATGCTGCCGCGCAAGGTGATGACGCCCGTCCCTGCCGTGCGACCGACGCAGCAATAGCGACGGCGCCGCGGAAGGAGGCGGTTGCGGCGGCGGCTCGGGCTTCGGCGAGAGTCGGGCTGCTCCCCGTCCACCGACGAGACGCGCGCCAGACAAGGGGGTCCGCATGAACCGTCAAGCGTGGCTGGCAGTATGGCTGACGGCCGGAACGGCAATCACCGGGGCAGCACCGTGGATCCAGGCCCGGGCCGTTCAGTCAGCGAGCGGCGAGCCCGCACCCCTCTCGAGTCGGCCGCAATTCGAGCAGGTGCAGCCGGATCTGTTCGCCGCCTCCGGCGGTCAGCCGAATTGCTGGGCGGATCTCGACGGCGACGGCGACCTCGATCTCTTCGTCGGCTTCCGGCAGGGAGAGTCGAATCGCCTGTACCGAAACGACGACGGCACTTTCACGAACGTGGCCGCTGAGCTCGGCGTCGCCGACATCACCGATACGCGCGCGTCGGCCTGGGGTGATTTCGACGCCGACGGCGATATCGATCTCTTCGTCGGCTTCACACGAAAGTCAGACACTCCCGGCAAGCTCTATCGCAACGAGGGCGCCGGCAAGCCGTTCGTGGACGTGGCGAAGGCCATGGACCTCGACGTCCTTGGGGAGACCCGGCAGTCGTCGTTCATCGACGTTGACAACGACAGCGACCTCGACCTCTTCGTCGCGCTGCGTGACGCGCCCAACATGCTGTTTCGCAACGACGGCGAACGCTTCACCAATGTCGCCGGCGACATGGGGTTGGACGATGCGCGCCGCACCGTGGGCGCAGTCTGGTTCGACTTGGACGAGGACGGCGACCTCGACGTCTTCGTGGCCAACCAAAACGGCGACGCGAACGGGTTGTTCCGCAATGACGGCGCTCGTTTCGTGGACGTGGCGCCCAAGTTAGGGGTCGATGCCGCGGGCCGAGCGGCAACCTCCGGCAGCAATGGGCCGAGCGTCGCCGACTACGACAACGACGGCGACCTCGATCTCTTCGTCGCCGGCTACGGTGCGAACTTTCTGTACCGTCGCGATGGGCCCAACACGTTCACCGAGGTTGCGGCCCAGATGAACGTTGCCGGCGGCGACAATGCCACGCCGTCTCGCTGGGGCGATGTCGACAACGACGGACGGGTCGATCTCTACGTCTCCTCTTACATCGGCAAGGTGCTCAACGAGCGAGATTTTCTCTTCCGCAACGATGGCACGCGCTTCACGGACGTCATCCCCGACCTCATCGCGAAGCGCGGCGCCACGCACGGCATCCAGTGGATCGATTTCGACAAGGACGGCGACCTTGATTTTTCGCTCGCGAACAACAACCCGAACGGCACCCACTCGCTCTATCGCAATCTCTTGCCCGCCGACCAGGCGCGTCGCTCGATTCAAGTCTGGGTACAGGACGATCGCGGGCGCGCCACGAAAGCGGGCGCCGAAGTTCGCGTCTTTGCCGCCGACACGCGCAAGCTGCTTGGCACGGGCATCGTGGACACCGGTGGCGGCTACTGCTCGCAGAACGTGGGACCGGTGCACATCGGGCTGGGCACCGACAGTGCGGTGGACGTCGAGGTCACGACGCTCGGCAAGAGCGGGCGGATCATCACGAAGGTCGCCGGCGTGAGCCCGGCGAAGGTAGCGGGCGTGCTGATTGTGAAGGCGGGTTAAGCTCGGAGGCTCACTTCAGTCGCTGGCGCCATCGGCGCGCATCTGCTGACACATCGTGGAATCGCACCCAATCGTGGACTCGCACCAGTGCGGCGATGAGCCACTCAAGCGAATTGAGGGGTTAGATGCGTGAGCGGTCACAGGTGCTCGAGGCCGTGCTCGTCGGCGTGTTCCTACTCCGCGCGTATGCCGTGGCCGACGGTGCGCCGGTGTTGCGCTCTGCTGACGCCCGTATCGCGGTGACTTCGCCACACTCGTGTGAGGTGATGCTGACGGTCGCCGTCGCTGACGCGGGTGAGGTTGAACATCGGCTCGCCGTCTTCGAGGGGACGACCGTCGACCTCGTCGGTCTCGACGGCGCAGGGCAGGTGGGAGCGGTGACGCCCGTCGGTCGCACACAGGCGCTGGTGCTGCGTCCCGACCGCACCGGAGCGCCGTACACCGTGCGCTACCGTGTCCGGGCGCCCGACAGCCGCGATCACCGCTGCCCACTCTGGATTCCCACCGTGCCGACCGACGGCCAGTCACGAGGGGCCGTGCAGCTTCAGATCGACCTGCCGTCGGGTGCTGTTCCCAACGGAGGCTCGCTCCCGTCTTTCGCTTGGCGCGGCGGACGCGGCACGACGACACTCGGGCATGTGCCGGCGTTCGTGCGCGTGCCCTATGCCGGCAGCGAGGAAGAGCGCGGCGCGCGTTGGGATGTCACACGCGCGATGGATGCGACCGCCGCGGCGGTCTTCATCGTCGCGACGGCGTGCTGGGTATGGCGGCGCAGACGTTGAAGTGCAGAGTGCGGCCCGCCGACGAAGGTTGCCTTGTAGTGCTGAACATGGGATTCGGTTGGAGCTTTTACGGGTTCTTCATCGCAGCAGCCGTCTGGATGGCGCTTTACTTCGTCTGGGCGCTCGCGGCGGGCGCGCGCGACCGGACATCGGCGGGCGATGACCGGTGACTCGTCGATCCTGCTGATCGTCACGGCGACGTACTTCGCCACCGTGCTGGGCGTCTCGCTCTGGGGCTACTTCCACACAGAGACCGAAGAGGACTTCCTGGCAGCCGGACGGTCGATTGGCCCATGGGTGGGCGGAGCCGTCCTCGCAGCCACGCAGATCAGCGCGGGCACGTTTGTCGGCACGCTCGGGCGGCACTACCTCACCGGCGTCAGTTGGATCTGGATCTGGTTCGGGCTGTGGTCCGGGTGGATCGCCTCGGCCGTGCTCGTGGCACCCAAGCTCCGGCGGTTTGGTGCGCTGACGGTGGCCGACTATGTGGGGAAGCGGTTCGCCAGCGAGGGGGCTCGCACCCTGAGTGCCGCGCTCATCATTCTGACGTACACGATCTACCTCACGGCACAGTTTCAGGCGATCGGCGAGATTGCCTCCGCGATCTTTGGCGTCGCACCCGTCCTGGCCATGGTTGCGCTCCTTGCGAGCACTGGCGTGTACACCGCCCTCGGCGGCGTGCGCTCGAGCTCGTACATCGAGTTCGTCCAGACGCTGATCATGGTGTTGGCGCTCGTGCTCGCGCTCCCCGTCGTGGTGACGCACGCCGGGGGATTGACCGCCCTCGGTGAGTACGTCGGCTCCATCGATCCGCGCGTCACGGGCTGGTGGTTCACCTGGCGGGAGCTGCTCGCATTCGGCATCGCATTCGGGCTGTCGATCGCCGCCGCCCCCTATGAGATGACGCGCTACTACTCCATGCGCGACGTCGGGACGGTGCGCTATGCCATCGGCATCTCGATGGTCATCCAAGCCCTGATCGGGTGCAGCGTGATGATCCTCGGGATCGGCATGCGGGGTCTCTTTCCGTATCTGCCGTCGCCGGACCAGGCTTCGAGCATCATGGCGTCCACGGTGATGCCACCGCTCCTCGGGTCGCTGTTTCTCGTGGCGATGATGTCGGCCATCATGTCGACCGTGAACTCAATTCTTCTGGTTACCGGCGGCGCGTTCGCACACGACTTGTACAAACGGCTGGTCAATCCCCGCGCCACGCAGTCGCGACTGCTGCTGGTCAACCGGATCTCGATCATGGCTCTGGGACTTCTGCCTTTCTGGTTTGCCCTGCAGAAGTTCGGGGACGTCCAGACGATCGTCGTCGAACAGGCGAAGTTCATTGCGAGCTTTTTCTTCGTCCCGGTCGTGCTCGGCCTCAACTGGCGGCGCGGGACGAAAGAAGGGGCGATCTGGAGCATGGTGGCCGGCTTCTCCGGCTGCCTCATCTGGACGTTCACGTTCCAGCGCGGATTCGCGCGCCACGGGATCGATGCCGCCGAAGTCGGCGTGGCGCTGAGCGCGCTGACCTTCATTGTGGTCAGCCGCGTGACACGTCCGACACCCGACGAGAACCTGCGCATCTTCTTCCCGGACGAACGAGCGGTGTGATTGGGTGATTGAAGGCACGACATCGAAATTGAGAAGCCTTGCGAGGACTGCCGCCTGTTAGCAACCCAGCGGCAATCGCTTCCGCAGGAGACACGGGAGGGGGATGTGTCGCTGACGTTCGATGTGTTCAAGGACGAGCCGCTCGAGGCGAAGGCCCGTGAAGCGATCGAGCTCGATGAGCCCCGATCGCTCCTCGACCACTTCGCGACGCTGGTGCGCGAGTCGGGAACGCCAGACGAAGAAGCCGGGGCGCGCTATATCGTCGAACGCCTCCAGGCACTTGGCGTCCCCGTGGACGTGCATGCGCCCGAGCTGTACATCAGCCTGCCCGAGCGTGCCGAGCTCACCGTCACGACGGGGAGCGGGGAGCGCGCGGTGCACGCGCGACCACCATCGTTCGCTCGATCGACCGCCGGGGAGCCGGTCGAAGGGGAGATCTGCTACGTCCCCTCGCGCTATGCCGCGGGCACGTCCACCTTGTTCGACACGCCCGACGCGGCAGGACGTGCCAATCAGGGCCCCGATCCGGTGGCCGGCAAGATCGTGCTCACCGAAGGCTTCTCGATGCCCGGCCCGGTGCAGGCGTTCGAGCGCCGGGGCGCCGTCGGCCAGATCTATATCCATCCGGGCCAGCACATTCACGAGGGCATCTGCACGTCGATCTGGGGCGCACCGACTGCGGAATCCATTGGGCGAAAGCCGGCGACCCCGGTTGCGTGTATCAATCATCCCGACGGCGAAGCGCTGATTGCCGATACCGTGCGCGGCCCCGTGCGCGTCGCGATGCGCACGTGGCTGCGCGAAGGGTGGATGCGCTGTCTGCTGCCGGTCGTGGAGATCCGTGGCCAATCGGACCCGGACGAATTCCTCCTCGTCCATGGCCACTATGACTCGTGGTACGAAGGCATTGGCGACAACGCCATCGGCGACGCCGCATTGCTCGAGCTCGCACGCGTGTTATGGGGCCTGCGCGATCGCTTGCAGCGCTCCGTGCGGATCGCGTGGTGGCCAGGCCACTCGACCGGCCGCTATGCCGGATCCACCTGGTACGCCGACACGTTCGCGGAGGAGTTGGACGAGCAGTGCATCGCGCACCTCAATATCGATTCGCCCGGCTGTGCCGATGCCACCGCCTACGAAGAAGTCATGTGGATGGCCGAAGCCGACGGCCTGTGCCGGTCCGCCATCCGCGACGCGCTCGGGCTGTCGTCCGAGCGGATGCGTCCGCTACGGGCAGGGGATTACTCTTTCAACCAGATCGGCCCGACCGGCCTCTACATGCTGCTGTCGAATATTCCGATCGCGGAGCGGACGCGACGCGGCTACTACGCGGTCGGGGGGTGCGGCGGAAATATCGCGTGGCATACGCCCGACGATCTGATGCCGATCGCGGATCTCGAGATTCTCGGTCGCGATCTCGCCGTCTATCTGACGACCATCATCCGCATCCTCAACGCGCCGCTCTATCCCTTCGATTACGCCGCGGCGGTCGACGAGATGCACGACGCGGTGACGACCTATCAGGAAACGGCGGGGAGCGAGGTCGACTTCGGCCCGATTCTCAGCGACCTCTGTCGAATCCGCGACGAGCTGCGAGCGTGGCGCGCCGAGGCCGAGAAGCTCGTCCGCGAAGACTCGGCCGGAGAAATCGGCCGCCGGAGCGCGAACGCCGCGCTGCGCCGGATTGCCAGACTCCTCGTGCCGCTCAACTATGCACGCGGTGAGCGATTCGATCACGATCCCGCGTTGAAGCTCGGCGCCGTGCCGCGACTCGAGGCGGCCTTGACCCTGGCCCGGTTGGACCCGGCGGTGAGACCATTTGCGCGCGTGGGGCTCGTGCGCGAGTTCAACAAGGTGCGCGGCATGCTCCGCGCAGTACGCCGCGAGCTCGAGGTATCGCTCGCGCCGCGAGGGCGGCTCTGAAAGGGTAAGATGCCCTCTGCGCTGCAGCGTGAGCTATCCATGATCGCACCACTTATCCGACGAGAGGGTACATGACGCTCCCCGTGACCATCACCGTCAACGGCCGTCCTCACGAGCGCGTCGTCGAGCCACGGCTGCTGCTCGTGCACTTCCTCCGCGATGTGGTCGGCCTCACAGGCACGAAGATCGGTTGCGACACGAGTCAGTGCGGCTCGTGCACGGTGCTGCTCGATGGCACCGCGATCAAATCGTGCACCTGTCTCGCCGTGCAGGCAGATGGTTCTTCGATCACGACCATCGAGGGGCTGGCGACCGAAGGGCGTCTGAACGCGCTGCAGGACGCGTTCTGGTCGAAGCACGGGCTTCAGTGCGGCTTCTGCACGCCCGGCATGGTCTTCGCGGCCCACGAGCTGCTTCGCGTACATCCCCAACCCAGCGCGGAAGAGATCCGCCACGGTCTCGAGGGCAACATGTGCCGCTGCACCGGTTATCAGAACATCGTGCGCGCCATCGAGCATGCCGCCGCTTCGCTCGGAGGTAACGCGTGACGACGCCACCAAGAACTGCACGAGTGTTTGGATCCGGCATCCGGCGCCGCGAGGATCCGCGCCTCCTCACCGGGACCGCGCGTTATACCGACGATGTGGTGCTGCCTGGCATGGTGTACGCGGCAATGCTCCGAAGCCCGCACGCGCACGCCCGCATCACGCGCCTCGACACGAGCCGTGCGAAAGAGGCTCCAGGGGTCGTTGCCGTGTTCACGGCCGCGGATACCGAATCGGTGCTGAAGCCGATTCCCTGCCTCTGGCTCGTGCCCGGCAGCGACCTGAAGACGTCGCCCTACCTGCCGCTGGCGAAAGATATCGTCCGCTATGTCGGCGACGCCGTGGCGGTGGTCGTGGCCGAGGCGAGTTATCAGGCGTACGACGCCCTCGAGCTGATCGAAGTGGACTACGAAACGCTGCAGGCCGTGGTCGACCCTGAGAAAACGACCCACGACGGTGCGCCACAGTTGCACGCCGAGGCGCCCGGTAACGTCGCTTTCCATTGGGTCGTGGAGGGCGGAGACGTGGAGGCAGCGTTCAGCTCCGCCGAAGTCGTGGTGCGCGAGCGGATCATCCAGCAGCGCCTGCTACCGACCGCGATGGAGACGCGGTCGGCTGTCGCCCAGTACGTGCCGGCTACCGGCGAGTTGACGCTCTGGAATACAACCCAGAATCCGCACATCGTCAGGTTCGCCTGTTCGGTCGTCACGGGCATCCCTGAGGACCGCCTGCGGGTGATCGCGCCCGAAGTGGGGGGTGGATTCGGCAGCAAGATCGCACAGTATCCGGGTGACTTCGTCACCGTGTTCTGCTCGATGAAGCTCGGGCTTCCCGTCAAGTGGACCGAGACCCGGAGCGAGAACTATCAGGCCACGACGCATGGGCGAGACCACGTGCAGGACGTGGAGCTCGCGGCCACGCGCGACGGCCAGATCACCGGGCTCCGCTGCAAGGTGTGGGCGGCCATGGGCGCTTATCTCTCCACTGCGGCTCCAGGTATTCCCACGATCCTCCACGGCCTGATGCTGTCGGGTCCGTACCGCATCCCGGCCCTCAGAGAGGATGTCTACGGCGTGTACACGAACGCGACTCCAGTCGAGGCATACCGTGGCGCCGGTCGGCCCGAGGCGACCTTCATGCTCGAGCGAATGATCGACCGACTGGCCGATGAGATCGGCATCGATCCGGTGGATGTCCGGAAGAAGAACCTCATTCCCCCGTTCGAGAACGGCTTCGACGTGGTGACGGGTCTGAAGTACGACAGCGGCAATTACGTCGGGGCGTTGGACAAGGCGCTCGCGCAGGTGGAGTACCGAACATTGCGCGCGGAGCAAGCGCGCCTCCGGGAACAGGGCCGCTACATCGGTATCGGCGTGTCAACGTACGTGGAGATCTGCGGCCTGGGGCCTTCCCAGGTGGCTGGCGCCGTCGGCTTCCAGGGTGGCCTTTGGGAAAGCGCGATTGTCCGGTTTCATCCCACGGGCAAGGTGAACGTGTTCATTGGCGCTTCTCCGCACGGTCAAGGCGAGGAGACGACGTTTGCTCAGATCGTGGCCGACGAGCTCGGCGTCGAGGTCACCGACGTCAAAGTTGTGCATGGCGACACCGACAATACGCCGATGGGCTGGGGCACGTACGGCAGCCGCACGACCGCCGTCGGCGGTGCGGCGCTGGCCGTGGCGACCCGCAAGATCAAGGACAAGGCGATGCTGCTCGCCGGTCACCTGCTCGAGGCCGCGGTCGAGGACATCGAGTACGAAGGCGGACGCTTTTTCGTGAAGGGGATGCCCGACCGCGCCAAGACGATTCAGGACATTGCACTTCTGGCCAATGTCGCCTGGAACCTGCCCGACGGGATGGAAGCCGGGCTCGAAGCCACCACCTTCTATGACCCGCCGAACTTTACCTACCCGTTCGGCGCCCACGTGGCCGTGGTCGAGGTCGAGCCGGACACCGGCAGGATTGACCTGAAGCGGTATGTCGCGGTTGACGATTGTGGCCCGCAGATCAATCCGGTGATCGTGGAGGGGCAGGTGCACGGCGGCGTCGTGCAGGGCATCGGTCAAGCCCTGTGGGAGGAGGCGGTGTACGACGATAGCGGGCAACTGCTGACCGGCTCGCTCACCGATTACGCCATCCCCCGCGCCGATCAGCTCCCCGAGATCGAAGTGCTGTCGACCGTCACTCCCTCTCCTCATCATCCGCTCGGCGTCAAAGGCATCGGCGAGGCCGGAACGATTTCATCGACCTGTACGGTCTACAACGCCGTCATCGACGCGTTGGAGCCCTTCAAGGTTGCCTCGATTCGGATGCCGCTGACGCCGGAGCGTGTGTGGCGTGCCATCCAGTCGTCCCGTGAAGGAGCCTAATCATGTACTCCGCGGGATTCGACTACTACCGCGCCGCGACACTGGCTGAGGCTCACCAACTCCTCACCGCGCACCCAGGAGCAAAGCTGCTCGCGGGCGGTCACAGCCTCATTCCGCTTCTGAAGCTGCGCCTTACGACAGCGGAAGCCGTCGTCGACATCGGTCGCGTCGCGGAGCTGCGAGGGGTCTCGGTCGAGGGCGATACGATTCACATGGGGGCGCTGACCACGCATGCCGAGGTCGCGATATCCGCCGAGGTGATGCTGCGCGCGCGGGCTCTCGCCGATGCCGCTGGCGTGACCGGCGATCCTCAAGTACGGAACCGGGGCACCATCGGCGGCAATGTTGCCCACGCCGACCCTGCGTCAGATCTGCCGATCGCGCTCGTGGCGTTGAAGGCACGAATACTGGCGAGCGGTCCGGGTGGCGAACGTGCCGTTGACGCCGCCGCGTTCTTCACCGGCATCATGAGCACGGCGCTCGGCCACGATGAGATCGTCACGGCCATCGTCGTGCCCTGCGCCCAGCGCGGGCAGGGAACCGGAAGGCGACGGCCGCCGTGTACGTGAAACGTGCCATCGCCGCCGCGATTGAGCGCGCCAACGTGGCGTAACCCACGAAGACCCATGGCCGGAGCTCATACGCTGACCCTGCCGGAATCAGTCGACGAATTGCAGCAGGTGCTCGCGCGGCAACAGTACGTAGCGGACCGTGCGCTTTCGGTCTCCATATACCTCGCCCTGCGGTTGAAGCGGCCGCTCTTCCTGGAAGGTGAGGCTGGTGTCGGCAAGACCGAGGTGGCCAAAGCACTTGCCGCCGCGCTCGGCACCGAGCTGATCCGACTGCAGTGTTACGAAGGGCTGGACATCGGCCATGCGGTGTACGAGTGGAACTACCCCCGGCAACTCCTGGAGATTCGCCTGCTCGAAGCCACGCACGCGCTCGATCGGGAGACCGCCACACGGCAGCTCTTCACCGAGGAGTTCCTGATCAAGCGTCCTCTGCTGCGGGCGCTCGAGCAGGCGGGCGAGCAACCGCCAGTGCTCCTGATCGATGAGATCGATCGCGCCGACGAGGAATTCGAGGGGTATTTGCTCGAGCTCCTGTCCGACTTCCAGATCACGATCCCCGAGCTCGGCACCATCCGTGCAGCCGAACCCCCGGTAGTCATCATCACATCGAATCGGACGCGCGAGGTCCATGACGCTCTGAAGCGGCGGTGCTTGTACTGCTGGATCGAGTATCCGGATTTCGAGAAGGAGTATCGGATCGTCACGAGCAAGGTGCCGCAGGCGTCGGAACGACTTGCCGAGCAGGTCACCGCATTCGTGCAGGAGCTGCGCACGACGGATCTCTACAAGGCCGCGGGTGTCTCTGAAACGCTGGATTGGGCAGCCGCGCTCGTCGCCATGAACAGAGACGCGCTCGATGCGCCCATCGTCGAGGAGACGCTGGGGATCTTGTTGAAGCACCAGGAGGATATTCAGTCCGTCCGAGGCGAGCGTATCCAAACGCTCCTTGGCCGGGCGTTGATGCGGGACGCGGGGACTCGCCGTGAGACCCGCTCGTGATCGGCGACGCGTTGCTGCGCAATCTTCTCCTGTTCGGACGAGTGCTTCGGCTGAGCGGCCTGAACGTGCATCCCGGGCGCATGCTCGACGCCGTGGGCGCCCTCGAGGCGATCGGGTTCAGCAAGCGCGCCGACGTTCGTGTGGCCCTTCGAGCGCTCGCTGCACATCGCCATGACGATCTCGCGGCGTTCGATGCGGCCTTCGATCTGTTCTGGCGTCCGTGGGACCGCGAGGTAGGCAGCCTTCCACTCTGGTCCTTGGGCGAGCAGCCGAGAGTCGTGACGCGACCAGTCCGCGGCACACCGGTATCGCTCGAGGAGCCACCCTCATCGGGATCGCAGCACGATCCGAGGTTGCGCCCGAAGAGGGCCCTCGGTGCGTACAGCGCAACTGACGTACTGCGAACGAAGGACTTCTCGCAACTCACGCTCGAGGAGCTTACGCGCGCCCGGCGCCTGCTGTCAGACGTCGCCTGGCAGCTGGGCACACGGAGGACGCGCCGCTCGAAGCCGGCCCGGCGCGGCACGCCCGACCTTCGGCGGGTCCTTCGCCAGAACCTGAAGCATGGTGGCGAGCTCGTGGACGTGCCGGCACGCCGCCGCGTGGAGAGACCGCGACCAATCGTGCTGCTGTGTGATGTCAGCGGCTCGATGGAGGGCTACAGCCGAATGCTGCTGCAATTCGTCTTCGGCCTCGCGCACGCGCGCCACTCGGTCGAAGCCTTCCTGTTTGCAACGCGCCTCACTCGCGTGACGCGCTACGTGTCCGCACGCGGGGTCGACGGCGCGGTGGCGCAGATGAGTCGCGCGGTACTCGACTGGGGCGGCGGCACCAGGATCGGAGAGGCACTCAGGACCTTCAATGTGAGGTGGATGCGGCGCGTGATGCGCCACGGGCCCGTCGTGCTGATCATCTCAGACGGTTGGGACCGTGGTGATCCAGCGCTCCTCGCCCAGGAGATGGCGCGCCTTCGCCGGAGCTGTCATCGGCTGATCTGGCTGAACCCGCTGCTCGGCTCGAGCACATACGAGCCGTTGACCCAGGGAATGCGCACGGCCCTCCGCTTCGTTGACGACTTCATGCCCGTCCACAACATCGCCAGCCTGGACCGGCTGGCCGACCATCTGCAAGCGCTGCCAGCCTCGCGCCGCCCACTGAGGGTTGCTGAAAAACCCAGCAACCTGAAGTAGGAAGTCCAAAGGCAGAAGGCAGAAATCAAAGACCGAAGCAAATATTTCGGTTCCGACTTCAGCCTTGTGACCTTCTGACTTCAGGCGCAGGCTTTTTTCATCATCCTGCTACGCTCCCGGTCATGGACATCAAAGGCACGTACACGTTCGACGCTCCGATCGCCCGCGTTTGGGAGCTCCTGATGGATCCGGCGGCGATTGCCGCCTGCATACCCGGCTGTCAGGAGCTCAGTCCGCTCGGGGAGGATCGATACCGCGCCGTCCTCATCGTTCCCGTTGCTGCAATCACCGGCAACTACACGGGGACGATTGCTGTGGCGGACAAGGTGGTGCTGCGCTCGTACCGCTTGATGATCGAGGGGAGTGGGCGTGGCGGGTTCGTGCGCGGTCAGTCGAGCATCGCGCTCACCGATCGGGGAGAGCAAACCATCGTGACGATCGATGGTCACGTTCAGGTCGGCGGCCTCATCGCGCGTGTCGGTCAACGCCTGCTGGAGGGCGTCTCGCGCATGTTGATGGACCAGTTCTACGCGTGTCTGCAAAACAAGGTCGGTCAGTCCGGCGCGCCGACTCACGAGCGTGGGTAGCGCCCGGCGAGCTGAGCCACGGTCCAACGAAGACTGCTGTTGTCGGCAGACCCTGCTCATTGGTCCGCGCCCGGCCGGATCGACACGGCCCGAGTCGGTCATCGCGGCTCGATGCCCGCGCGAATGGCGCGACCCGGCCGCGCGGACGTGAGCTCGCCACGGTCCACCATCACCTCGCCGCCAACGACCACGTACGGAATCCCGGCCGACGGAATGCCGGCATTCTCGTAGGTGGCGCGGTCGATGACCGTTGCGGGATCGAAGATGGCGAGGTCGGCATCGGCGCCGGTGCGGACCCGGCCCTTGTTCGCCATTGCAGGTGTGCGGCGCTCGAGGCGCTGCGCGGGCGCCAGCGTCATGCGTCTCAGCGCCTCCATCAGCGTCACCGAGCCTTCGTTCCGTACGTAGCGGCCGAGGACCTTGGCGAAGGTGCCGGAGGTGCGCGGGTGTCCCCGTCCGTTCTCGATAAAGCCGTCGCTGGCAATGATGGCGAGCGGGCTCGCAATCGCGGCGCGCGTCTGCTGCTCGGATCGCCCGTGGATGATCACGGTGCCGCCGGTCTTCCGCGCCTTCTCGAACGTCGCTCGCGTGAGGCGCTCCCCGGTGGAAACGAGCTGGTGCGAGGCGAAGCGATCGTCGGGCCAGCTCGCCCAATCGTCGAACAAGGCGGACTGGATCTCCGTCATCCCGGCACCGTAGGGATACGCCTCGGTCGTCACGTCCTGACCCGCGTCACGGGCCGCCTGTATGACGGCGAGGAACCGCTCGATGTCGTCCCCCGCCGACGAATTGACGTGCACGATGTGAAGTGGTGCGCCCGCGGCCGCTGCGGCCTTGATCGTCTCCTGCAGCCCGGCGACGCCACCGCGCATGTGAATGTGAGCCGAGACGCCACCCTGTGCGGCCACTCGGAACATCCGCTCGATCTCGGAGATGGGCGCCCCCGGCGTGTAGGCGCTGCCGAAGCCCATCGCAACCGCGCCCTGCGCCAGTCCCGCGCGGAGGATGGTTTCCATGGCGGCGAGTTGCGCTTCACTGGCCGTGCCGCTTCCGCCGATTCCCGCAGGGAGCAGGCCGGTGCCCGGGTCGCCGAGCACGTTCATGCGCGCGGGGATGTGTCCGATGGCGACGCCGAAATTCACGATCTGTCCGCCCTCGCGGGCCGCATACCACGCCGCCACATCGCCAGTCCCTACCTCGAGCTCGAACGCGGACGTGACGCCGTCGCGCACCATCATGCGATAGGACTCTTCCTGCTGGCCGTGCTCGTGCAGGTCGACAAACCCTGGCGCCACCACGAGGTTGGCCGCGTCGATCAGGCGTGTTCCGGTGAGTGGCGCCTCGGAGACCGCCTCGATCGTTCGACCGCGGATGCCCACGTGCCGTACGGCGTCGAGGCCCGATTCGGGATCCATCACTCGGCCGTTGGCGATGACGAGGTCATAGCCTGGGGATGGCTGCCCGGCACACGACGCCAGCAGCGTCACGATGCCGACCGCCACGAGAGCGGCGCCGAGCTGAGCGGGGAGCGCTGCATGAAGTCGCATGATGCCGGATGGGGAATGGACGCGTCTCAATGAATCACTTGGTTGTCTTCCGGTTCCGGTGTCTCGAGGTGCGGGATGTCGAGCGCGCGAACGGCGCGTAGTGCCGAGGCGAGCGCCGCATCGGCCTTCCCGCCACTACGGGTCGCGCGCAATTCATCCCGCATTTGTCTCAACGTTCTCAGCACTCGTGCCCGATCGAAGCGCTGACCTTGACAGTGTTCGCAGAAGCTCATGTCGATATCACCCTTTGATGTATGTAAACAAGCCGTTAGCGCGTCGCCCCGGGCGAGCGCAGGAGCAGGCGGTGCCTCGTGACGCCTTCCACCGCGGCTCGCGTGAAAGCGAGCGGGAAGAACCCGCCCGTGGTCCACTCCTCGAGGAGGTTGCCGTAATAGGGGCTCCCCGGCTGACCGGATTGGCCAGGCGCAATCGTGACGATTGATGCATCCAGATCGGCGAAGTTCGTGATGAGGCGATACACTGCGCCCGTGGCGTTGACCGTATCAGCGCCGCCGTCTCGCTCCGCTGCGGGCAAGTCGTAGGCCGCCACGAGCGGGTGCGTGAACAGGCTGCGGTGAATCCGACCCCAGCGCCAACCGCTCCACTCCGCTCCCTGTGTTTCCTCGAGACGCTCGATGGCGACAGCGAGCCCGGCCTCGACGAGGGTCCGGCGCTTCGCGGCGTCCGCCGAGCGCAGCGTGTCGAGCTCGACCTGCCCGCGCCACGTTTGATAGAGCGCAGCGCCCGCGCTCTCCTTCCGCATCACGGCGTCCCAGTCGGCCACCAGCGCGCGCGCACGCTCGAGCGAAGGCGTCCGAGCGGTCCACCCGCGAAACCACGGTTGGAGCTCTGTCGCCTCGGTCTTGTACGAGTCGCGCAGCATCACCCGGAAGTCTTCGACGGTGAACTTCTTCCCGTCCGCCTTTCCTTGCTCGAGCAGCGCAACGATGCGCTCGTGTCGCCGGTACGGCGGCCGCCCATCGTAAAAGAGCGGCCTCTCGAAGCCAGGCGGATGAATGTTGTTGTTCGCCGTCGCGATCCAGCCGCGCGCCGGGTTGTACTCTTCCGGGAGATCGTCGCGGAGGCCCTCCCACTCGAATCGGCCGGTTCCGGGTACCGGGAGACGCCCGTCAAAGCCCCTCCGCCGCGGTGCCGCGGCGCTCACCCGAAAGGCGATGTTCCCGTCGACATCGGCGCACACGAGGTTGGTCGGCGGGCTCTTGAGATTGGCCGAGTAGGTCAGACAGTCACGCGCGCGGCTGGCTTGATCGAGCCGGAGGCCGCCGAGATACTCGGCCGTCCCCTGCTCTTGCAGCGATGACTTCAGCGCGTAGGCTCGGTGGCGAGCAGGATCCTCGTAGAAGATCGGCCCGTGCGGACCGATCTTGACCTCGATCGAGCGCGGCGCCTCGCCTTTGACGGCGATGGTCTCGATTACGCGCTGCAGCGGGTGCCACTGACCGTTCCACTTCACCTCGTTCGCGTTCTGCGGATTGACTTCCTCGATGAAGACATCGGCTTCGTCGGTGCCGGTGGCGGTGCGCCCCCAGGCCACGCGGCCGTTGTGCCCGCGGATGACGCCAGGGAGACCAGGCTCGGTCGCGCCGATCACGTCCCAGCCCGGCGCATTGAGGTGCACGATGTATCTCCAGGCCGGCAGGGTGACCTGGCGATGCGGATCGTCGACCATCAGCGCTCGGCCAGTCGCGGTGAGCGAGCCGCCGGCTGCCCAGTTGTTGCTACCGGGCGAGAGCTCCACGGCCGCCTCTCCG
>JAIVJN010000457.1 GCA_020200025.1 Acidobacteriota bacterium
GGCCCGGCAATTCAGGGCCGCGTGGTCGATCTCTACATGTGGAGCTGCCACGAGGCACTCGCGTTCGGCCGCCGGTCGATCCGCCTCACCGTGTTGCGTCTGGGATGGAACCCGCAGAACAGCGTGCCAAAAATCATCGATTCGCTCTTTCGCCGGCGCGAAGCCGCCAAGACGGTCACTCCCGCCCACTCGACGCTCGATGAGTCGGCCCCGGTCAAGCCGCGGGACTGACGATCAAAAAACACGAAGATCACGAAGATCACGAAGAAAGACTTTCCAAGAACCAGGTCTTCTTCGTGGCCTTCGTGGCCTTCGTGTTGTCTATTCTCTTTCAGCCTCTCGAGTACTGCAATTCGAACAACCTGCGGTAGAGCCCTCGCTCGGCGAGCAGCTCTTGGTGCGTGCCGCTCTCACGCAACTGGCCTTTGTGGAACACGAGAATGCGGTCCATGTCCTGAATCGTCGACAGGCGATGCGCGATCGCGATCGTCGTGCGCCCGTGCATCAACGTGGCGAGCGCATCGCGAATCTGCCACTCGGTCTCGGTGTCCACGCTCGACGTGGCCTCGTCGAGCACCAGCACGGGCGCATCGAAGGCCAGGGCGCGTGCGAAGGACAAGAGTTGCTTCTGTCCCACCGATAAGGTGGCGCCTCGCTCCGCGACCGGTGCATCGAGCCCGCCCGGCAACGCGGCGATGAAGCGATCGGCATGTACCGCGCCGAGCGCGCGCTCGATGACCTCGTCGGACATGTTGCCGTTGCCCAATCGGACATTCGAGCGAATCGTGCCAGAGAAGAGGTGAACGTCTTGGAGCACCAGCCCGTACAGGCTGCGCAGCTCCTCGAGTGACATGTCGCGAATGTCCACGCCGCCCACCGTAATGCGTCCGCGACTGACATCGTAGAAACGCAGCAGTAAGTTCAGAATCGTTGTTTTGCCCGCTCCCGTCGCGCCCACGAGCCCCACGCGCTCACCGGTCCGGACCTCGAAGGAGACGTCGCGCAGCACAAAATCGTCGTCCTGATAGGCAAACCAGACGTTTTCGAACTTGATCGCCTGGCCGGCCTGAAGGGGCGGGTGGGGCAGAGCGGCCGGGTGAGGCTGGTAGGCTGCGTGAGCAGAGGAGGTGGACTGCCCCACCTGCCCGACTGGCGCCGCCCGCCCTATCTCGACCTCGGTATCGAGCAGCGTGAAGATCCGTTCGGACGATGCCATCGCCGCCTGCAGGATGTTGAACGTGCTCCTGCAAGAACGCGTTGATGCGGGCGATCCACAGGCGCACCTCGCGGTACGACTCGCGGACGTGCGTGCGAAACCATTGCGCCACGAGACCGATGAGCGGCAGCACCGAGAAGGCGACGAGCGCGAGCTGCCAATCGAGCGCCAGCATCACCGCCATGATGCCCACGAGCGTGAACACGTCGCCAAACACCGAGACGACGCCCGAGGTGAAGAGCTCGTTGAGCGCATCGACGTCCGTTGTCACCCGTGTCATCAGGCGGCCCACCGGATGACGGTCGTAGAAACGGATATCCAACCGCTGCAGATGCGCGTAGATCTGCATCCGCAGATCGAACATGATCCGCTGGCCGGTCGACTGCAGCGTCGATGTCTCGACGAACTCGAGCGCAAATTCACCGGCCAACGTCGCCAGATACAGCAGGCCGACCGTGGTGAGCCCACCGAGGTCCCCAGCGGGGATGTGCACGTCGATCACCTGACGGGTGAGCCAGGGCGGTACCAGCGCGAGCCCAGCGCCGATCACAATGGTGGCCAGGGCGAGGGCGACCCGTCCCATATAGGGACGCAGGTAGCGCAACAGACGCCGCATGAGGCGCGCGTCGTACGCTTTGCCGAGGATGTCGTCTTCTGCGCTCATCTCAGCGGGCACCTGGCCATCGCACCCACGCGCCTGTTCCGGAGTTCACGTGAGACGGGTACGTAGGGCGGGCCTTCACGGCCCGCTTGTGGCGCACCGTAAAGGTGCGCCCTACACCAGCTCAAGGGAGCTCCGGTCTAAGCGCCTAGCGCACCTGTCGCTATCTGCACTCTGCACTTGCACTTCTGCCTCTTGCCTAAGACGCCGCCAGCTCGTCTTCCAGTTGCTGCTGCCGGTTGAGCGCTGCGTACAAACCGTCGCGAGCGAGCAGCGCCTCGTGCGAGCCGTCTTCGACGATGCGCCCGTCGTGCAGGAAGAGAATGCGATCGGCGTGCTTGACTGTCGAGATGCGGTGCGAGATCAGTAGTGCCGTGCGCGACCGCATCACCTCGCGCAGGCGCGAGAGGATTTCTTCTTCTGTCGCCGTATCGACCGCCGACAAGGCATCGTCGAGCAGGAGGATACGTGGGTCGACGAGGATCGCTCTCGCGATGGCGGTCCGCTGCTTCTGACCCCCAGAGAGGGTGATACCGCGCTCGCCCACCGGCGTGTCGTATCCGAGCGGGAATTGCTCCACGTCGTTGTCGAGCCGGGCGATGGCGGCGGCCGAGCGCACCGTGTCGATGGTGGCGTCGGGCCGCCCGAACCGCACGTTGTTCGCGATGGTGTCGGAAAACAAGAACGGTTCTTGCGGCACCAGTCCGAGCGCGCCGCGCACGGTGGCAAGCGGGAGGGCGCGTACGTCGAAGCCGTCGAGAAACACGGTGCCGGGCGGCGGGTCGAACAGCCTGGCAATCAGCGCCAGGAGCGTCGACTTCCCGCTGCCGGTCGGGCCGACAATGGCCACTGTGCTCCCTGCGGCGATCGTCACGCTGAGATCGTCGAGCACGATCCGATCGCTGTAGCCGAACGTCAGGTGTCGCAGCTCGATGCTGCCGCTCAGGTCACCAGGGCCTACCTGCGGATACATCACGCCACTGTCGTCGATACCGTCCGGCTCGTCCAACACCTCGAGCATCCGCGACCACGACGCCGTGCCGCGCTGGAGCAGGTTCGTCACCCACCCGAAGGCGATCATCGGCCACGACAGCATCATGAGATAGGCGTTGAAAGCCACGAGATCACCGACCGACATACGGCCGGCGATGACGTCGCGGCCACCGAGCCACAACACCAGCAGCGCCGAGACACCCATCAGAAAGGTCATGCTGGGATAGAAAAGACCTTGCAGGCGGATGAGGGCGCGATTTCGATCCACGTACTCCTGGTTGGCCTGGCGGAACCGCTCGAGCTCAACGCCCTCCTGTCGATATGCCCGCACGATGCGTACGCCTGCGAGCGCTTCCTGCGTGACGGCGCTGATGTCGGAGAGCTGCGATTGAATCGTCTCGAAGCGCTCGTGGATGGCGCGGCCGAAGTAGCGGACCGCCAATGTGACGATCGGCAGCGGGATGAGCGCGAAGAGGGTGAGGCGCCGGTTGATCGACGCCATCAGCCCGAGGGCGATGAGAAACGTCAGTCCGGTACTGACGGCGTACATCACCGCCGGCCCGAGCATCATACGCACGGCGCTCAAGTCGTTGGTGGCCCGCGACATCAGGTCGCCGGTCCGATGGGCGTGAAAGTAGGCGGCAGGCAGACGCTGAAGCCGCGCGAAGAACGCATTTCGGACGTCGTATTCGATCGAACGC
>JAIVJN010000226.1 GCA_020200025.1 Acidobacteriota bacterium
GAATTCCTCTTCAGCCCGCGCCGAGGCCCGCGGATAGCCTTGGTTGATCGCGCGTTGGAGGGCCTCGAGCGCAAGATCGACCTGCCCGCTCAACGTGTGAATCACCGCCGCACGCTGCAGCACGTCGAAATCGTTCGCGGTCATCTGCATGGCTTGACCAAGCCGCTCTTGAGCGGCCTCCCGATCGCCGCTCTTTTGAAGGTACAACGCGAGAGACGCCACCAATCGCGCGTTATGGGGATTGATCTTCAGGTCGGCCTCAGTCAACTTGGCGGCCGTCAGGTACGAATCGCGGGCCTCGTCGCGCCGCCCCATTCGCGCGTACGCGTCCCCGAGATTCCGATGCGTGACTGCCGAGTTCGGCCGCAACTTGATCGCTTCTGTATAGGCCTCGACGGCCTTGCCATACTCTCCTCGGCGATGGTGAAAAAAGCCGATGTTGGAGTAGACCTGCGGAACCGGTCGGATGCGGAGCGCTCGTTCGTAGTTGGCCAACGCTTGCGTGTCGTCACCCAGTCTCTGATAGGCGGTGCCAATTTGTTGAAACGCGAGCGGATTGTCGGGTTGGAGCCGGAGCACATGCTCGAAGGCAGCGATGGCCTCGCGATCGCGGCCCGCTTCATAGAGGCTCAGCCCCATGGTGGTATATGAGCCCGCGTGGTTGGGCCGCAGATCGATGGCTTGGCGAAATTCCACGACGCCTTCATCCACGTTGCCCGCTCTGACCAGTGCGCGGCCGAGCAGCAGCCGGGCGTCCTCGTAGTTCGGGCGCAGCACGAGGGCACGCTGAAGCTCTGCAATGCTTTCTGAAATGCGGCCGCTCTCCAACAGGGTCAGTGCCAGGGAATATCGAACGCCGGGACGGTCGGGACTCAGTTGGGAAGCGCGCATACCAGATTCCGTGGCGCGCTCGGCCCAGCGCCCGTCCCGCGTCTTCACCCATTGGGCCCAGAATGCCTCGCCGAGCGCGGCGTGGGCATCGGCGAACTGCGGGTCGTGGTCGATGGCCAGTTCGAACGCGCGAATCGACTCGTCGAGATTGCGGGAGACCCCTTGGCGTTCGAGCAGCGCCCGTCCTTGCCAATACGCCGCCAGCGCGTCAGGGCTGGAGGTGGGCTGCTCGGCCAGTCGTTGGCGGTCGGCCGGCGAGATCCGTGCGACGAGCGCCTCACTCAGCGCGGCGGCCAGCCGTGACTGCAGATCGAAGATGTCCTCGAACTCGCCGAAGAAATGGCCGCTCCATTCGACAGACCCGTCGCGTCGCACAAGATTCAAGGTGACACGCAGCGTGTTTCCGGCCTGTTGCACACCCGTCTCGACGAGATACGCCGCATCGAGGTCGCGGGCGAGGCTCCGCAAATCTGGCTGGCGCGTTTGGGCGTCAGCAACCGCCGCGCGCGAGAGAACGGTCACGGAGGAAAGCGACGCGAGCCGAGTAATCAGGCTCTCGGCCACGCCGGCGGTGAGGAACTCCTTGGATGGATCGCTCTGCGGGGCATACGAGGGGAGCACAGCGACGACGGGAAGTCGCGGAGGAGGCGAGGGCGTCCAGACGCTCCACGCCCCGAAGCCGCTCAACGCGACCAGGACGAGCGTCGCGGCCGCCGCAGCCCATGCTCTCGTGCGCGTGACCGGCCGGCCGTTCTGAGCGCCAACGTGCGACGTGCCTGTAAGCTCCTGATGAATTTGGCTCAGCGTGCGCTGGACCTCTCGCGCCGTTTGTGGGCGAGTATCGGGATTGCGCGCCAGCGTCGCGCTCACGAGCCGATCGAGCTCCCGTGGGATGCGGCGTGCGCGGGTACGGACTCGAGGGGCGTCGCGCTGCAGGGCGTCCCACGCGATGGCCGTCGGCTCGGACTCGCCAAACGGGCGCTTGCCGGTGATCATCTCGAAGAGCACCACCCCCAACGCGTAGATATCTGCTCTCGCGTCGATAGGTCGTCCGAGCCATTGCTCCGGGGCCGCGTAACCGGGCGTCCCGACCAGCGCACCTGCCGTGGTCACAACCGTACTCGCCGCCGTCGCATCCGGTTTGACGAAGCGGGCGATGCCGAAATCGAGAACCTTGGCGTGACCGGTGGCATCGAGGATGATGTTGGCCGGCTTGAGGTCGCGGTGCACGATGCCATGGTCGTGCGCCGCCACCAGCGCGCTGGCAAGCTGGCAGGCGACGTCCACCGCCGTGTTGAGCTCGAGCGGACCGCGCGCGAGGACCGCCGCCAACGTCTCGCCTTCCACGTACTCGAGCACGATCGCGACACGACCCCGAAAAACGACCACGTCGTGGACGGCGGCAATGTTGGGGTGACTGAGGGCGGCGGCCGCGCGCGCCTCGCGCTTCAATTGATCGCGGACCGCAGGCGTCTCGTCGGGACCCGTAATCGTCTTGAGCGCGACGCGCCGCTCGAGGTGCGTGTCTTCGGCGAGCAGCACCGTGCCCATGCCGCCGACGCCAAGCTGTCGGAGGACATGAAACCGGCCGAGGTCTTGACCGGAAGGCTCAGACGTCATCTGCGAAGGTGCGGAGAGCATAGCCGCCGAGTGCATAGGGGTCAACGCTTCCAGTTGACGGC
>JAIVJN010000227.1 GCA_020200025.1 Acidobacteriota bacterium
GCACCCACACGGAATTGCCCCAGTTGCGGCCCGAGAGCAGCGGCACGAGCGAGGCGGCGACATCCGTCACGCCGGGGAGGGCGGCGAGATCGTCTTCGAGCCGCTCGAACAGCGCTCGTGCGCGGTCGGGCGTGTAGGCATTCAGCTCCGGAGAGACGGCGAACGTCACCACGTTCTCCACGTTGACGCCCAGGTCGACGCGACTGACGTTCCACAGGCTGCGGGTGAAGAGGCCTGCGCACACGAGCAGCGCCATCGACAGCGCCATCTGCGTGGTCGCGAGGGTTGCCCGAAACCGCGCCGCGCCGCGCGAGCTCCCTTTTTGTCCCGCTTGTTCCTTCAACGTCGATACGAGATCTGGACTCGTGCTGTGCAGGGCCGGGAACAGGCCGAACAGCAACCCCGTTCCGAGCGTCAGCATGGCGGCAAACATCATCACCGTGCGATCGAGCGCAAAGTTCATCGTGCTGGCGGCCTCGGGGGGCAGAAGCGAGGCAATCAGATCGAGCGTCCAACGAGACACGACGATTCCGAGCACACCGCCGAGCGCCGCCAGCACCAGCGACTCGACGAGCAACTGTCCGACGAGCTGCCAGCGGCTCGCGCCGATCGACAGGCGCACGGCCATCTCGCCCGCTCGGCCGGCGCCGCGGACGAGCAGCAGGTTGGCGATGTTCGCACACGCGATGAGCAGCACGAAGGTCGTGACGCCGAGCAGCAGTAAGAGCGGCACTTGCGCGTCTTCATGCAACGAGCTCTGTCCGCGGTAGCCCGGATCGAGGATGATCTGCTTCGCTTTGAACCGTCCCATCGTCTGATCGCTCATGCCCACTTGCAGCTTTGCTTCGACGTCCTCGAGGATGGCGCGGAACGGTCCGTTGACGGCCGTCTGCGCCGCCTCGCGCGAGACACCAGGCTTCAGCCGGGCGAACAGGTACGCCCAATAGCTGCGTCGGTTCTCGAAGCCGGTGAAGCCGGGCTGCATCTGGCCGCGCAGCGTGATGGGCACGAAGACCTGAGGGCGAGCCCCGAGGGTGGTGCCTTCGAAGCCTTCTGGCGCCACGCCGACGATGGTCAGCGCCTGGCCGTTGACGATGAGCGGCTCGTTGAGGATGGTGGGATTGCGATCGAAGCGCGTGCGCCAGTAGGTGTGACTCAGCACCACCACCGGGGACTGCCCGATCGTCCGGTCGTCGTCAGGCCCGAGCAGTCGGCCGAGCGCCGGCTGCAGACCGAGCAACGGAAAATAGCTGCCCGAGACGAGCACCCCGTCGCCGTTCAGCGTCTGCCCGCGGAACGCCAGGTTCGTGCTGAACAATCGGTGCGCGGCGATACCGGTGAAGCTCGATTGCGCGCGTTCCAGATCGCGAAACATCGCGTAGCTGAACACCTCGTCGCATTCACCGGCTTGATTGCAGGACTGGGATCCGGGTTGGGGACCCGGCGCTTTGAAGCTGACCAGATCGTCTGGTGCGTGCACCGGCAACCCACGCAACAGCATCTGGTCGAACATTGAAAAGATGGCGGCGTTCGCGCCGATGCCGAGTGCCAACGAGATGACCGCCACGAGCGTCACAAACGGCGTGCGGAACAGGGTGCGAAGGGCGAGCGTGAGGTGCCGCATGCAATCTCCGGATAGAGGCCGGGTGTCCGCCTTCGTGTCCTGCAGGGCCGCTACGGCGCGACCGCACCGTAGCTCGCCGGTCCGCGCGCGAGCGTAGGCGGGCCGTGAGATGTGACGGGCGAAACGCCTGGATAGTTTACGCCGGCGGGCAACCTTCACTATCCGGGGGCCGTCGAACACGAGTGGTCCGACGCCCGGCCGCCGACGGCCGGCCTCGGGCTTGCGGGCTTGCGGCTTGAGGGCTGGGGCTTGGAGGCTTGGGCAGCGTAGCCGCTTGCCGTCTGTCCGCCTTCGCGGCCGCAGCCCGTGGCCGCGTCGGCGAGACCTCGCCGTAGCTCGCAGGTCCCGGTCGAGCGAGCGAAGGCGGGCCGTCGCCGCGAGGATGTGCTGCATGCTGAACACCATCCGCCACGCGTTCCGGCCATTCCGGAGCCATCCGAGCTTTGCCCTCGTGACCGTGCTCGTCCTCGGCCTGGGCACGGGTGCCGCCACGACCGTCTTCACGGTGGTCGACTCGGTCGTCCTGCGGCCCTTGCCTATCACCAGCCCGACCGGCTCGTGACGCTCTGGGATACCAACTACGAGAGCGGTCTCGCCCACGATCCGATCTCGCCGGTGAACTTCATGGACTACCGCGCGCTGCCCATGTTCGCGGACGCGGCGGCCTGGTGGCGGCCGAGCATCAATCTGGTCGACCCCGGACTCGATCCCGTGCGCGTCAACACGATCGAGGTGAGCGGCAACATCTTCGGCGTTCTCGGCGTGAGGCCGCAGATCGGTCAGAGCTTCCCGGTCGATCGGCTCTTCGCCCCCAACGACCGCATTGCGGTGATCAGCGATCGCCTGTGGCGTACGCGTTACAGCGGCGACGTGGCGCTCGTCGGCCGGCAGCTCATGCTCGATGGACGTCCCTACACGATTGTCCGCGTCATGCCGCCCAAGTTCCACGACCAACCATGCATGGGGCACCCGGCTGGTGCCGCTGCTCGACGAACAACTGGGCTACTACCGTCCGGCCTTGATGGTGCTCTTTGGCGCCGTCGGGCTGCTGCTCCTCATCGGCTGTCTGAACGTCGCGTCGCTGCTCCTCACACGCGCGCTCTCACGCGAGCGCGAGATGGCCGTGCGTGTCGCCATGGGCGCGTCGCCGCGCCAGCTCGTGATGCAGTTGCTGAGCGAAAGTGCCGCGCTCTCCGCCGTCGGCGCTGCCGTCGGCCTCGTCGCGGCCGCCGCGGCACTGCCGGCCATTGTCAGCCTCACCCCGGTCGACATCCCGCGGCTCGACGAGGCTCGACTCGACCTTCGAACACTCGCTTGGGGTCTGGCCTTCGTCGGCGCGACCGCAATGTTCTTCGGTCTGGTGCCGGCGCTCGTACTGCTGCGGGGGCAGCTCACGCAGGAGCTGCGATCGGGCGATCGCGGCAGCTCGCGCGGCGCCCGGCGAATCTATTCGGTGCTCGTGGCTGGCGAAGTGGCACTCGCATGCGCCTTGCTCGTGAGCTCGGCCCTCTTGGTGCGCACGGTGGAACAGATGATGCGCACGCCCATTGGTGTCGATGCCGACGAGGTGGCGATCACGAGCGTACAGCTCTCCAATACGAGCTACGCGGACTGGCGCAACGTGGCCGACATGCACGCGCGAGTCCTGGATCAGATCCGCCAGCAACCCGGCGTCGAGGCGGTCGGTGGCAGCAACTTCCTGCCCCTGGAGGTGGGATGGCGGGTGCCCTTTCACATCGAGGGCGAGCCACCGCCGGCGCGTCCCGAGGATGCGCCTCAGGCGCAGTACCACAGTGTCAGCG
>JAIVJN010000228.1 GCA_020200025.1 Acidobacteriota bacterium
GCCCTCGACCGCGCTGATCGATCGCGCCAGCGGATAAACGGTCATCACCTCGAAGCGATCGGTGATTGCGTGGGGCGGATACTTTGCCGCGACCGGCGTTTCCGGGCCAGCGCCGACCAGTTGTCCCATCCCGCTCGCGTCGAGAACGATGTCGTTGCCAGCATTCACGCCCCACTCCCTGAGCAGCGTCGTCAAACCGGCGAGGGTCTCGGGCTCGCCCGGGTTGGGCGGATCGAGCATCACCATCAGCTTGCCGCCCTTGGCCAGGTAGGCCTCGAGCGCATCGATCTCGCCGGGGAGGAAATCCGTGCGAGGTCCGGCGATGACAACGATCGACGCATCGGCCGGCACTTCTTTCTGCTGGACGAGGACAAGACGCTCGACCCCATAGTTGTCGCGGGTGAGCGACTGTCCGATCGTGCCGAAGCCGGAGCGGTCCGAGCTGGTCGGATCCTTCTCGCCATGGCCTTGTGTGAAGTACACCTTGCGAGACTCACCGGTCGTCGCCTTGATGAGCGCGTTCGAGAGGTCCTGTTCCGCAGTGCCGGTGACGCGCTCGACTCGTCCTTTGTATTCGATGAGCGTCGTGCCGTACTGCTGCACCTCGGCCTGTTTGGCGCGAGCGGGCTGACGGTCGATGTCGACGTACTCGATGCTGATGTTCGGCGAGTGATACGCATACTCCTCGAGACGCGATCGCATCTGATCCTCGGTCGGTCCTTGACGCGCATCGGTTGCGAAGAAGGCGGTCATCTTCGCAGGCGCGTCGAGACTCTCGAGCACTTTGACAGTCTGCTCTGACAGGCTGTGCACCTGGTTGGCCGTGAGATCCCACCGCTTGTTCTGGCGCGTGCCCAGATAGTTGACCGCGACCAGGATGCCGAGCACCACCAAGATGCCGACCATCGACACGGTGCCGTAGCGCGCCTGACGCGTCTTGTAGAAATCCCGCGCCTCGCGCCACTGGCCGGCAAGATAGGCCAAGATGCAGACCAGGCCTGCCCATGCCAGGTAGCGCCCGTATGGGCTCCACTCTGGACGCACCGTCTGATACTGGACGGCCACGGCAGCGAACACCAGCGCCGTACCGACCCACCCCACGATCCCGAGAATGCGGTTCACCATCAGCCCCGCCACCGTTCGCTGTCCACCGACTTCGCGGTGAGAAACAGCCCGAACGTAATAAAGCTCGCGTAATAGATCAGGTGCTTGGTGTCGACGATCCCTTTGGCGAAGTCTTCGAAGTGGCCGGTAATCGACAGATGCTCCAAGACGGCCTGCGCCGTGGGACCGACAAACGTCGAGATCCAGTTGATCACCCAGAGCAGCAGGAACGCCCCGAACGTCAACGCGCCCGCCACGATCTGATTCTTCGTCAGGCTCGAAATCAGCAGCCCGATCGAGATGAAGCAGCCACCCATGAGGAAGAGCCCGAGATAGCCGGTCACGATCGGCTTCCACTCGGGGTTGCCGTAGACGAAGAGGAGCCCCACGTGGAGGAGCGTGACGGCAAGCATCGCGCCATACAGGAACATCGCCCCGAGAAATTTGCCCACGATGATCTGCCAGTCGGTGAGCGGCGAGGTGAGTAGCAGCTCCATCGTCCCCGAGCGTTTCTCCTCGGCGTAGGTGCGCATGGTGATCATGGGCAAGAAGAACAGGATGATCACACTGGCGTTCATCAGCAGCGGACCGATGAGCATCTGATTGATGTTCATGCTCTGCTGGCCCATGCCCATGCTCATCTGCAGGCTCTGCTGCTGGAAGAAGGCGACGAGCGCAAAGAAGAAGTAGCCGAACAGCAGCACGAACGTGCCGATCACGACATACGCGATGGGCGATGCGAAGTACGAGCGCAGCTCCTTCTGGGCGATCGCCAGAGCGTTACGCATTCGCCACCTCCGGTTCCTCTGCGACTTCCTCCGCTTGCGCCGATGTTTCCTCGGTCGTGAGACTGAGGAAGATGTCTTCCAGGCTCATTCGCATCGGACGAAGCTCGAGCAGTCCCCAGCCGCGACCCACGATCGTCGATGCGACTTCTCGCCGCAGGTCGAGGCCGGGCTCGGAGTCCACTTCGAAGCCGGTGAGCTCTTCTTCTTTCGACTCCTTGACGGTGGCGCGCGTCACCCCCGGCAGTGCCTGGACGGCCTGCTGCACCTCGGCCGTTGGACCGGCAACCTGCAGATAGATCGACAAGGCACCGCTCAAGCGTGCGATCAGGTTCTCGGGGGTGTCGATCGCCACCACGCGACCCTTGTTGATGATGACGATGCGATGGCAGGTCTGCGAGACCTCGGGAAGGATGTGCGTGCTCAGTACGATCGTATGCGAGCCGCCGAGCTCGCGGATGAGCTGGCGCGTTTCGATGATCTGTTTCGGATCGAGGCCGGCTGTCGGCTCGTCGAGTACGAGCACGTCGGGATTGTGGATGATGGCCTGTGCCAAGCCGACGCGCTGTCGATATCCCTTTGACAGCTTGCCACAGTGCCGGTCGGCCATATCCGCGACCCAGGTGCGCTTCATGACGCCGTTCACACGATCGCGCGTCTCGCGTCGGGGCACGCCCTTGATGCGGGGTAGAGCGGCGGGGTCTCGGGCAGGTAGCCGGTCCGGCGCTTGGCCTCGATCGGCTGCTCGAAGACGTCGTGGCCGGCGACCATCACCTTGCCGTCGCTCGCCGGAATGTAGCCCGTGATGACCCGCATGGTCGTGGTCTTGCCCGCGCCGTTGGGACCGAGAAAGCCGAGAATCTCGCCCGCCTCGACGCGGAAGGTCACATCGTTGACCGCCGCCACGGGGCCGTAATGTTTCGAGAGGTTGACGACCTCAATCACAGATGTCTCCGAATGCAGCAGGGTGCTGAGAACCGGGGAATATCTTCGCTGACGTAAAACTTAGACGCCGCAGCCGACGTTCGAGACGACATGAACCTCGGCACGCGTGTCGGCACGATGTCGGCCCGCCACGGCAACTCCCGATCTTATTCGAACCGCCAAGCTCGAGCAAGGCGAAGGTACCGCAGACCGCCCGCCTCCGCTCGCTAGCGAGTGCGCGCGAGCTACGGCGGGTCTACCGAAGCGGCTTGACGGCCGCGAAGGTCGAGAGACGGCAGGCAGCGTACGGCAGTGTTACCTATGTCTCCGACAGGCCACGCAAGCGGCACACGGCCCACGGCGTAGGCACCACCGGACGGCCGCGTCTACTCCGGTTCGTGCGTCTTCGGATGCAATACACGGCACTCCTGCGGCTTTGCTTCTCCGCCTGCAGATGACATGATCCGGTCACCGCGATGCTCAAGCGATTCGTCCTTGTCGGCGTAGTGCTCGTCGGCGTAGGCAGCGGCACGGCCTGGTGGTGGGCTCGGAGCTCATTGCCCACCCTCGACGGAGAGCTGCGCATGCCGGGGTTACAGGGGCCCGTCGAGGTGCAGATCGACGATCGTGGCGTGCCGCACATCTACGCCCGTGAGCCGGAAGATGCGTGGTTCACGGTCGGGGTGTTTCATGCCCGCGATCGCTTGTGGCAGATGGAGCTTTATCGCCGCGTCGCGGATGGCCGACTGTCGGAGATCTTCGGCGCCACCACACTGCCGATCGACAAGCGGTTGAGAACGCTTGGTCTTCGTGCCGCGGCCGAATCGGAGTGGCAGCGATTGGGGGCGGCGGCGCGTGCGGCGCTGACCCGATACGCCGAAGGCGTCAACACCGTGATCGCCGCCGACGTCGGGCGGAGACGCCCGCTCGAGCTGCAAATGCTCGGTGTGAGGCCGGCGACGTGGACGCCCGCTGACTCGTTGGCGGTCGGACGGCTCCTGGCGTGGCGCCTCGCGGAAAACCATCAGGCGGAGCTCGTGCGGGCCGCGCTCGCCGCTCGATTCGGCACGGCGGAAGCGCAGCGGCTCGCCGGCCGGTATCCGCCCGAGGCGCCGGCGATTCTCGAAGGGCTGCCGGGGGCGGGGGGACCGCCTTCGGCGGTGGGACCGGCTCCGCCGGTAAGACAGACTTCGCCAGGAAGGTCGGGTCCCGAAGTCCCTAC
>JAIVJN010000229.1 GCA_020200025.1 Acidobacteriota bacterium
AGCGTGATGGCCTTGACGATCGAACCCGGCAAGACCGGCGTATCGAGCACGTCGGGTCGGCTTTCGCGTTGGTCTGTTGGTGTTTCGAGCGATCGAATGATGTAGGCCGGTCCCGGAACCTGCCGCCCGACCAGAGTGACCGCAGCCAGCAGCCAGGCAACAGCCGCGACGCTCACCCATCGTGCGTCCCGAGGCGTCATCGAGGCCGTCACAGCCGCGTCTTGCAGTTCGGGCGGCAGCGGCACGGGATCACTTTGTCCCCTTCGGTGTTGTAGTCGTAGGTGAGCTCTTCACCGGGGTCGATCCGTCGCGCCGCGCGGATCCAGATCGTCTTGTCGACGACCTCGACCCAGCAGTTGGGCGTGCATGAGTGATTGATGAATCTGGCGACGTTCCCGCCCACATGGGCGTCGCGGCTCCACGCCCGGTTCACGCGAAAGACCCAGATGCAGCCTTTGCGCAGATAACGATCCTCGCGGCGCTCGCTCTGCTTGTTGGAGATGAGCTCCCCAGCGTAGTCGATGATGCGCTTGTTCTTGTTGACCGCTTCGCCGGCGAACACGCCGTAACCATGGAGCTTCGAGCGGCGCCGGGCGATCTTGGGGAGCACGACGGGCCGAGGCACTGCGAAAGTGTAGCATTCTCAAGAGTGCAGAGTTCAGAGTGCAGAGTTCAGAGTGCAGAGTGAAGAGTGAAGAAGCACGAGAGGCACGTGCTCTGTTGCGCCAGACCCTCCATCATGCACAGTCTGTGTGCGAGACAATGACCGACAGGGGGCCGCGGAGCTCGCGGCTCAACTCGATGCCATTAGGATGAACGTGGTTGTGAGGGTCGACGTCATCGTCGCCTTCGAGCGTCTCATCTTTGGTTGCCCGCCTTTCCGGCAACTGCTAGAGTGTCGCCGGCCGGCTCCGTGGATGGGTTCGAGCCGATCGTGGAGGTGTGTCTTGCATCGTGCTTGCTCTGCCCTGTTGCTCGGCGTGCTCGCTATTTCCGTGACCCTGCAGGGGCAGGGTCGCCAAGTGTTTCCAGGATCCATGCCCAATCTCCCTTTCAGCGCTGCCGTGCGCGCCGACGGCTTGATCTATGTTGCGGGGACGCTGTCACAGGACGGCGGCGACATCCGAGCGCAAACCCGCAAGGTGCTCGAGGACATGACTCAGACGCTGCAGAAAGCCGGTTCGAGTCTGGCCAATGTGGCGTCGGTCCAGGTGTATCTGACGAACGCGTCGGACTTCGCGGCGATGAACGAGGTGTATGCCACCTTCTGGCCCAAAGATCCGCCGGTCAGGACGACCATTGTTGCGGAGCTGGTCATCCCCGGCGCGCTCGTGGAAATGTCGATGGTTGCCGTTCCCAATGGAGGCGAACGCGTGGTCGTCCATCCCACGGACTGGATCAAGTCGCCCAATCCCTACAGCTACGGCATTCGTAGCGGCGACACGCTCTTTCTGTCGGGGCTCGTCTCCAGGAATGGCAGGGACAACGCGGTCGTCGAGGGCGACATGACGGCCCAGACCAAGACCGTACTAGACAACGCCGGCCAGCTTCTCAAGGCAGCCGGTCTGGGGTTCGAGAACGTCGTCTCGTCGCGGGTGTTCATTACCGATACGACGAAGTTCCAGGAGATGAACAAGGTCTATCAGACCTACTTCACCAGCGCTCCGCCGGCGCGCGCGACCGTAGTAACCCCGTTGATGGGACCGCAGTATCAGGTGGAGATCACGCTCACCGCGGTGCGGGGCGCGAAATCGGTGGTCACGACGCCGGCTGCCGACGGGACGCCGGGCAAGCCGAGCGCGCTCCTGAGCAGCGCCATCCAAGTCGGGAACCGTCTCTACGTCTCGGGCATGCTCGGCAACACGGCCGAGAACAAAGGCAACGCCGAAGCCCAGACCGTCGAAACGCTGGCCCGCATCGGTCGAACCCTGAAGGCGGCGGGATTCGATTGGTCGCATGTGGTCGACGGCGTCGTCTACATCACCGACGTCAGCAACTTCGACGCGATGAACAAGGCGTACCGCACGGTCTTCACCAAGGACTTTCCCGCTCGCGCCACGGTCCGCACCGGCTTGGTGAGCGCCGACGGCCTCGTCGAGATCATGTTCGTGGCGGCGAAGTAGAGGAACGGGTGCGACGGGTGCGTCAGGTACTTGGGTGCGGGTGTGTTGGGTGCGTCGGGTGCACAGTACTCGAGACACCGGTCGCATCCGCACCGAGCTACGCAGGCACCTGTCGCGCGGCACGCGAGTACCTGAGCAGGTAACGCACGCGCCGCACCCGATTCGAGCACCGCGGCGCATCGACACCCACGCACTGACGCACCACGCTGCACCCGACGCACCCGCCCCGTGCTACAGTGCCGAAGTCGACAAGGAGGGTGCGTGGAAGGGATCGTACGGGCGTGGGGAAAAATCCTCACCGGCTACAGACCGAATCTATCAATCGAGATCACGCGCGAGTGCCCGCTGCGATGTCCGGGATGTTACGCCTACGGTGACGACCACCTCGGCGGTGGAACCACGCTGCGCGAGCTGGCCGACTTCAAGGGTCAGGCCCTCGTCGAGGGCG
>JAIVJN010000458.1 GCA_020200025.1 Acidobacteriota bacterium
CGCGTGCTGGGTCTGCCCTTGCTGACGCGCGACGCGCGCATCCTGCGCTCGCGGCTGGTTACCCGCTGGAGCGGCCGCTCGTGAACGCTCCTCGGTGATCACGCGCAGCGTTCTTATGCTGCCAAATGTGGCCCCGTAAGCTTCCCTTTGCGGTGCACAGTTCCCAGGTACACTGCTCCGCGTCGGGAGCGGTCTTGCGGAAGTCGAAATTCAACGAGACCAAATGGTCGAAATCCTGAAGGACGCCGTCGTTTACCGTGTGCCAGAGCCGCCCTCGGTGCGACCGTATCCCGTCAGCATCGCGACCACGACGATCGCAAGCAGCGCCCACGAATAGACGTTGTACATACCCGCCTCGAACGGCGAAACGCGCGGCATCCCGAAGGCCTCGCCCGAGCTGGTGGCGCTGCTCGCAAGGATCGGCGGGATGAAGTAGGGCAGCAGGAACGGATAGGTGCAGACGGTCACGTCGAGCAGGTTGGCCCGGCGATATGCCGAGAGCCCAGCCAGGCGGCCGAGTCGATTGGCAAGCTCGCCCACCGTGAGGATGGCCACGACGCTGTGCGTCGTGAGCAGCACGGCCATGGAGACCGCGCTGAAGATGCGGAGCTCCGCGCCCTGTGCGCCGCTGACCGAGGCGCGGTCCGCACCCGCCAGCCGTTCGACCAGGCCGGTGGCCTTCAACGTCGACACAAGCCCGATGAGCAGGATGGTGAAGACCGAAATGCCGAGGCCGCGGGTCAGCCCGTCGATAACGAGACCCTTCGCGGTGAAATTGGCCGCGTCGATGTAGACCACCTGGCGCCACGTGAGGAGCCCGCTACCGAGACCCGTCACGAGTGACACCGCGACGCCGGTGAGAAGTCCTTCCACCAGGTGCCGCCCGCGAAGCAGGAGTGCGATGACCACGGCCGGCCGGGTAGAGTAGCGGTCCGCAAATGAGGATGGTGCCGAAGCTCGTGCCGGTGGAGGTCGAGACCAGACAACACGCCAGGAAAGCGGCCACGATATAGCTGCCGCCCGTGAGATCGAGTTGTCGAGCCGCCCACACCAGGGCGTCGACGAAGCCCGAGGCGTCCATCAGCGTGCCAATCACGCCGGCGAGCAGCCATGCCATGATCATCAGCATCACGATCGGTTGGCTCATGCCGGCGATCAGGTGATCGCAATAAGCCGTACGATCGCGGGCCAGGAAGAGGCCGACGATCAGCGCGCCCAGCAGGATGGGCCAGAAGCCGTGCTCGTCGGGAGCGCCGGCCAGGGCAAGCCAGCCGACGCCGGTCAGGAAGAGCACGAATGGCGTCAGTGCGCCGAACGCGCCGGCTCGGAACTCCAGCACTGGTCCGGGAGGCGATCCGCTGGCAGCCATTACTGGCGAGATCGTGCGGTACGAGGTGGAAGCGCAAGCATGTGAGGCGGCATTATGCGTCGAAAGCGCCGGCCGGCCGTCAGCGCCCGACGCTCGACGCGGCTGACACTGACGTCGATTTCTCCAGGAGCGCACCAGATGGCCACACCAAGGCCCACGACAGCCAACGACGCCTTCGTCCTCTACGACCTGAAAGTGGAGGTCGTTGCCACCGACCGTCCAATGATCTGCAACCACAAGGCTGGCGACTATTTCGAGCTCAAAGGCGAGAACCTGTCGCTCCCGCCAGGACAGACGTTTGCGATCTATCCGCTGGCGGCGCTCCTGCCCCTCCTGCCGGCCAAACAACGCGTCACGCACCCTAATGACTGGATGACGACGGATGCCGACATCGCCTGCCCCGATCCGCATTGCGGCGCGCTGTTTCGCATCAGCCGCACGGCGATATCTACGTTCCGTCATGCCGAGGTCACGGCTGTGCCGCTGCCTCCCGCTCGGCCGCGCCGCCGACGTCCCCAGGTCGCCACGGACAGGACTGCCGACCGATGACGGTGCCTCGCGTCGAGCTCGCGCCCGGTTACACGATCTCGCGCATCATCAAAGGCGGTTGGCAACTGGCCGGCGGGCATGGCCCGGTGGACGAGCCAACCGCTCTCCAAGACATGGCCCGCTTCGTTGACGCAGGCGTCACGACGTTCGACTGCGCGGACATCTACACCACACCAAGCTCGTGCCCGACCGGAGCGTGCTGGCCTCGTACTCGAAGGACGCTGTCGCGCACGCCATCGAACGCTCCCTGACGCGGCTCGGAGTCGAACGGCTCGACCTCGTGCAGCTTCACTGGTGGGACTACGACGTGCCGCGCTATGCCGAGGTCGCGAGGGAACTAGCGCGTCTGCAGGCGCAGGGGAAGATTCGGCTGCTCGGGCTCACCAACTTCGACACCGCACGCGTCGAGGCGCTCGTCGATACAGGCATACCCATCGTGAGCCACCAGGTGCAGTACTCGCTGCTCGATCGCCGGCCGGCGGCGACGATGGTGGCAGCGTGTCGGGCGCGCGACATCTCGCTGCTCTGCTACGGGTCGCTCGCTGGAGGACTCCTATCCGAGCGCTGGCTCGGTGTGGAGGAGCCGCCGTTTCCCCACGCGAACCGCTCTCTCACCAAATATCACCTCATCATCCAGGAGTTTGGCGGCTGGGCGCTCTTTCAAGAACTCCTTGCGGTCCTGGCGGGCATCGGGCGGCGCCACGGTGTGAGCATCGGCAGCGTGGCCATTCGTCACGTCCTGGATCGACCGCAGGTGGCCGCCGCGATCGTCGGGGCCACGAGCACGCGGCACCTGGCGGCCACGCTGCAAGCCATATCGTTGACCCTGACAGCCGAGGACTGCCGCGCCGTCGACAGCGTCCTCGCCCGCGCGCCAGGTCCCGACGGAGATGTATATACGCTTGAACGCGAGAAGGGCGGCGCGCACGCCCGCATCATGCGCTATGACTTGAACACTTCGTAGAGAGCTGCGCCGCTGCGGTCAAACGTCCGACGGTTCGGCTCGGTCTTTCGACGGGCGAAATGGTGTGGTGGTCTCCGTCGGGCGGACGTGGGCAGCCTAGCAGTACCGCCTCACGGAGTCGGCTTGACCAGCATCAAGACAGCCTGGGTCAGAGGACTAGCGGCGTCGGCGAGCGTGAGCGCGGTCTGGTCGTGGCCCATGCCCTGCAGCGCCGTCAGCGTCGCCCGGCCACCGTGCGCCACCAGCGCATCTACGAACGAGCGGGAGCCCGAAGCATAGGGTTCCTCCTTCTCACCGTACGCCACAACGGCCGGCGGAGTGCGTGCGATTCGCAGGATTGGACTCGCTCTCACCCGATCGGGCCCGTCGGCTGGAATGAAGTCGGCGACAAACCCAGAGAGCCCCCGAAGGTCGTACGGGCCGCTCACGGGCACGATCCCTTTGATGACGTCCGACGGCAGACCGCGCGCACCCTGCCAGTCCGTTCGGACGCCGAGGAGGGCCGACAGAATGGCACCTGCGGAGTGTCCGCCGACATAGATGCGACGAGGATCGCCGCCGTGCCTGCCGATGTTCGTCACGAGCCACGCGAGGGCGAGCTCGACGTCTGTCACCTGCGAGGGATACACGTGCGGCAGAAGTCGGTAGCTCATGACGGCGGTGATCACGCCCCGAGCGGCGAGCGGCACCGCCACGTACCCGTATTGCCGCCGGTCTCCGTCACGAAATCCACCACCGTGAATGAAGAGGAACACGGGTGCTTGTCGTGGTGTCTCGAGCGGGAAGTACAGATCGAGCCGCTGCTTCGGGTCTGTCCCGTAAGCAAGGTCCAGCGAATGCGGCAGCGCCTGGCGAGCCGCGTCCGTCAGCTCCGAAGCCTTCTCGTAAAAGGCGTGCCAGTTGATCGTGAAGCGCTCGGGGTGCTGCACCGTGACATACGTCCGCCAGTCCTGCGCCGCCGCCGACGCGGCCCCAGCCCCCACCAGGAAGAGCGTGCCGACGACCGACCATGTCCGTGCGCGCGAGGGTCCAAGCACGCTCATTGAACTGCGGCGCCCGCGACCCGAATCGGCACTTCCCCAGCAATCCGAAGCGTTGCCGCATCGAGCGTCGCGTCGACCGGTGCCGTCGAGTAGGTCACCTTGCCGTCGCGCACGGAAAGCCACCGCTCCGGCGCAAAGCGCAGCGCAGCGTCCTTCTCCGTGAACGCACCGGAGCCGGCGATCGCGCGACCACCTTCTTCGAACACGAGCACGAAATGGCCGTCGACGAGCGCGAGGGCGCCTCGCGAGAGCGGGACGATACGTCCCGACGCTGGGCCCACGCGCGTGAACTTCTGCACGGTGCCGCTGCCGAAGGTCAGTACGAGGCGATCGGCGTCGCGAGCCACCGCCAGGTCGTGACGGCGATTTGGGCTCGAGGTCACCGGTGACGCGGTGGTCGGCGCCACGACGAGCCCCACTTCCGCCGAGAGCTTGATCTTGCCGTTCTCCACCGTGTAGGTGCCGGCGTGCGCTTGAGCGACCTGCGAGGTGACAGGCTCGCCGAGATTGAGCGCCTGCTGCACGAACCGGCCGTTCTGGAAAACGAACAACCCGTCGAGCCTGCTCTCGTCGCCAGTGGGACGGCCGAGCGACACGTAGCGCCAGAGGCCGCCGGCACCGAGC
>JAIVJN010000037.1 GCA_020200025.1 Acidobacteriota bacterium
ACACCAGTACTGTTGCAGTCACGGCGACAGCCAACTGATTCAGACCTGCACGCATGAAAGTCTCCTTCCGAAACGCCACGCAATTGAGCGCGTGTCCATCCAGAGTTCATCGTACGGATATCTGCGACGGAGCCTCCCTGAAGATTTCCTCAAATCGGCTTCAGGAAGCGCAGAGGAGCCTTGACGCGTTTCACCGCGTTGGGGACCATAGGGGCAGGTACATGCTGAAGGTCGACCTGAATTCAATGGAGAGATCATGCGGTCATTCAGATTCGCTGTGCGATTGCTTCTCGTGGCCGGGGCGCTGCTGGCGAGCCGCGCTGTCAACGCGCAAGAGATGCCCGCGGAGTACAAGAGCGTACTCACAACGCTCGGGAAAACGGGAGACTTCAAAGATGGCGTGCTGAAGGTCAACATTCCGCGGAACGATCTTCGGGTCACGGTCAAGCAACGATCTGCTCCGACCCCCTTTGGTTTCGGCGGGTGGGTTGCGCTGACGAAGGGCGACGGCGGACATGAAGTGATGGTGGGCGATCTGGTCCTCACCGAGGACGAGGTCAACCCAGTGATGTCGGCGCTTCTGGACAACGGCCTCGACGTAACTGCGCTGCACAATCACTTCTTCTGGGAGCAGCCTCGGATCTTCTACATGCACGTGCACGGGATGGGAACGGCCGCGGATCTGGCGAAGCGCGTCAAGCCGGCCGTGGATCTGATCGATCAGGCCGCGAAGCGTGCGCAGCCAACGGCGGCCAGGTCCGCGGGGCCTGCCTCAGCCGGTGCGCTCGGCACCGCGGCGCTCGCCAAGATCATCGGGCATCAGGGCGAGCAAAGCGGCCCCGTCTACAAGATCACGATCGGTCGTCCCGACATTGACGTGCGGGAACATGGAGCGGCGATCAACGCGCGAATGGGTCTCAATACATGGGCGGCATTCGCCGGAAGCGATGCTGACGCGATGGTTGCGGGCGACATCGCGATGCTCGAGCGCGAGGTGACGCCGGTACTAAAGGCGCTGCGGGCGGACGGCATCAACGTAGTTGCCATTCACAACCACATGACCGATGTTAAGCCGCTCGTGGTCTTTCTTCACTATTATGGGACCGGGCCGGCCGCAAAGCTGGCGGAAGCGGTACGCAGCGCCGTCAACCTTCTCGGGAAGTCGCCGATCACGAATCAGTGAAGCCGCCGGTGTGGCTCTCGACGGCTTTACTGAGCTTCGGCGTCGGCGTGGTCAACGGCACCGCGATCGCCGCGCAGGATGGGCAGCAGCTGCCAATATTACAGGTTGCGCCGCTACGTGCGCGTCGATGGCGTGCTCGACGAAGTCGAATGGAGTTCCGCGCAGGCGCTGACAGGTTCAGGCAAACGGATCCGGTCGAAGGCGCGCAGGCCTCCTCACCGACCCTCGTCCGAGTGTTCGCGGGCTCGGGGGCAATCCTGGTCGGGATCGTGTGCGAAGACAGTGACCCCTCCGGGATCGTCAGCTTCAGCGTACGACGGGACGCCACGCTCAACTCTGAAGACCACGTGCGAGTGGTCCCCGGCCCGTTTCTCGATGGCCGATCCGGCTACGTTTTCGCCGTTAATCCGAGTGGCGCCCGTTACGATGCGCTCGTCAACCCCGGCGGCGAAACCGACAACCCCGAATGGGACGGCATCTGGGAAGCCGCGACGCGACGCACCGACTCCGGGTGGACGGCGGAGATCTGGATTCCGATCCAGACCCTCAGCTTCAATCCACGGCTGCGCGAGTGGCACTTCAACGTCCAGCCGAGGGCCTTGCTGCCGCGGCTGTAGCGAACGACGTCGCCCGCCTCGTAACGTTCCGCCCATTGCCGATCCGCACCGGTGATCTCCTGCCGCGGCACCAGCACGGGCGTCCGGTGCTCGTTGTGATCGACATGGCCCTCACGCTGCATCGCGCGGTGAATCGCGTCATTGAGGTCCTGTCGCGACTGGTTATCCGGAGAGACGACGAGCGTCCCGTGTGGGTCTTTCACGTTACTCGTTCGCGACAGCCGTCAGGCGCTCCTCGCGCGGGCCGATTTCATGCCCGCGGCCTTGCTGGTCAAGACCTTCCAGGGCACTGTGCACGTCTCCACGGGAGAGCTGTTCGATGACTGTTTTTAACTCTGGATCCCGCTGGCGCACGCTCTCGTCAAGATGCGCGGTGCGGATCCCTGCTTCCTGGAGCTGGTAATACGGCCGGCCGGCGTCCACGGCCTCATGCTGGCGCACATCGCCGACGAGCAGCACGCGGTTCTCCCCGCCGAGGCGCTCCAGAAACGCGTGCATCTGTTTCGTGGTCGCCAGGCTCGACTCGTCAACGACGTACAGCCGCTTCTGATCCGCCGCCGGTATCCCCTGTTCACCGCGCAACAGAAGACGCTGTAGCGTGCTCGACTCGATCCCGGCCTCGGCAAGCTTGTGCGCCGCACGTGACGTCGGCGCGAAGCCCTCGACGTGGTACCTCTCGCGTTCGGTGGCATCCCGAACAGCCGCAAGTGCTGTGGTCTTGCCCGTCCCTGTGCTCCCTTCGAGGGCTGTCACTTGGTCGCGACTCGCCAGAATCTCCTGAAGGGCCGTACGTTGGCTGACATTCAAGTGTCCGTACTGCCGCACCGGACCCTTCTTCTTGCATACCTTCCGCAGGAGGTGAAGGAAGTATGAAACTCACACTGGTCTTGGTATTAGCCACAGGCGTTGCCGCCGCTGCGGGCGCAGCAGCTCAGTCGAAAGCGCCTGAGGCAAAATCGCAGGGTTCCCTCAGTGCGGATCAGGCGATTGCCGGCTGGAAAGCGACTCCGCAGGACGTGGCGAAAAAGATGATCGCCAAGTACGGTCAGCCACAGGAGATCACAGCAAATCGCCTGATCTGGCACAATAACGGACCTTGGAAGTATTCGGAGCTCGTGAACGAGGAGATCCCGCATGATTTCCCGGTGCCACACAAGGACATGCTGTATCAGGCCGTCAGCTACAAAGTGGATCCTGACGAGGCCGACGAACTGCTGCAGTACGACGGCAGCATCATCCTGGAGCGCACAAAAGGCGAGATCGCCGCACGGTGCGACAAGGAAGAGGCGAACTTCCTCGCGATCAATTTGGCCGACGACGTAGCCAAAGGACGCCGCTCGGTGGACGATTCGCGCAAGTTCTATGCAGAGTCAATGATGGCGATGATGAAGGAGAACAAGAAGAACGAATACCTGCAGGGCCTTAAGTTCCAGGTCGCGAAGACTGATCAGGGTGACCGCGATAAGCCCTTCGGTCCCGTGGCGACCACCGGCCGCGACAAGAAATAGCGACGGCGGCGCGTCAGTCGCAGGCGTGCGATGATCTCTAACATCCGCCCGGCGGCGCGTGCACTTCCAACCAATGACCCAGAGATTTTGGAGCGTCCGGCCACCCGAGGGCCGGACGCCACGGGCACTTCCAGCGCGCGAAGGCCGCGCTCGGCGGCCTTCACCTGCATCTCGATCGTCCAGCCCCACGTCTCGTCGCGCATCTCGAGCGCACGCAGCGATGATCCGCGGATTGCGCGGAACGGCCCCAGGTCTGCATACCGGGTCCGCCAGAAGCGGTTGATCAGCCAGACACAGAGCGTCGTCCCGATGCGCGCGTGCCATGGACGTCCAAGCCCACCACGCGCGCCGAGCACGAGGTCCGCTTCGTCCCGGACGATGGGTTCGACGAGGAGCGACATCTGTTCCGGCTCCTCACTGAGATCAGCATCCAGAAAAACGAACACGTCTGCATCCGGGTCAGCGCTGATGCCCGCGAGGCAGGCGCGACCGTAGCCGCGCCTCGGAACCCGGACGACACGAGCGCCCGCGGCTTCCGCGAGCGCCGCCGTGTCGTCGGTCGATCCGTTGTCCGCGACGATCACGGCGCGCGCCGGGTAGGGCACGCGTCGGATCATCGTCACGATGCTGTCGGCCTCGTCCAGGGCCGGTACGATCACCCTCACACGAGGCTGGCTATCCATGTACGGGCCCCGCAACAATCGAAGGAGACCGCCGTCTTATCAGCAGGATCCCTGCGGCGGCGACAGGAACGGCGAACTGGACGAAGAGCAGCGTCTGGGGAACGTCGAAAGGCTCGCCGAGGCTCCGAAGGTGCCAGGTCGGGTAGACGACAAGCACGCTGACAGTCCATAACCAGACAGGAACTGCCTGGCGGCCGATCGCGAACGGAATCAGCCACACGAGGTACCAGGGGTAGATGACGGGCGATGCGACGAGGGCGAGCGCCATCGGCCACGCCCACGCCTCTGGAGCGCTCACCTCACGGGTTCTTCGCAGCCACGCCGCGACGATCACTCCGATGCTCACGGCAGCCACCGCGATCAGCCGTGGGGGCGCGACGCTCTCCATCGCGATGAACAGCGGGCCATTGAACCGGAAGGTATCCACGAAAGTTCCCGTGGATCCCAGCGGCAGGCTGCCCCGTGCGATCCATACCGTGACGGTCCCCGCCGCGGCCACGGCGAGCGCGGCATCGCGAATGCGAATCCGCCGCCAATACAACGGCGCAAGCACGAGCGCCAGCGGCTTGACCATTACAGCAGCGGCCAATGCGAGGGCCGCGAGGGTCGTCCTTCCATGCAGGAGCGCCAGCCACGACAGAAGCAAAACGAGCACACCCGCAAAATCCAGATGAGCCCCCGAAGCGCCTTCGAGCGGTATCAAGGGATGCCAGGCATAGACAAGAGCCAACGCTACCGGCCTCCCAATCCTCCGAAGAATCCACACGAGCACGGCCGTGATCGCCGCATCGCTGGCCAGAGCCGCCACACGGAACGCTATGATGGATTCGTGAACTCCCGTCACCAACCGGAAGTACAGCTGCGCCACCGGCGGGTAGATCGTTGGAAGCCACGCAGCATCCACCGAAGCAGCCTAGAAGCGCGCGTCGCGAGAGCACCGCGTTCGCCGTGAGTCGCGCCAGCGCCCAGAGGTAACCGATGGCGGCCACGGCGACCGCCGCCATGAAGACGGGCTCGCCTGGCCGCGAGGCCAACCACGCGAGGGTCCAGAACGCGCCGGCGATAACTAGGCCCGGTGCGACGAACTTCCTCCACGCGCGGCTGGGCGCCGCCTGGCCTGGCTGCCGCGTCATTTCAGCTGCTTGACCTTCGGCCAGTTGGCGTCGGCCTTCGCCACAACGCCCTTGGGATCTTTCTCGAACATCGCCTTCGCTTTGGCGTCCGAGAACAGGTGCGTGCGCCCGTCACGCACCGCGAACAACGTCGGATCCGACGGCAGCTTCATGCCCATCGACACACCGGTTGTGCAGAGGCCCTCGTACGCAGGCAGGTACTTTGCTGGAGCCTGGTCGAACATCTTCTTCGCCTCTGCGTTCACGAAATGGAACGTTTGCCCCTGATGCTCGCTCTTGTGCTGCGGATCCCCCTTGACGGCCTGTTTCATCTCAACATAGGCCACCGGACAGAATCCGCCGAGGGCGGGTCCGCCGCCAGGCTTGGGCGCTTCGCTCTGGGCCATCGAGGCGACGGTAGCGGTCACGAGAAAGGCGGCGGCAATCGCAATGGATGCCAGATTTCTGCGCATGACTGTTCAACTCCTTGGAGATTGGCCGGGTGCCGCTTTGCGGGCATGTCGACTGTGTTTCCTCATTGCACCAGCTCGGACTGACCCATGAGAATGCGATTCCCGCCGGCCGTGTGCGCGAACTCGGAGGAGCGCGCCATTGCAGCGAGCGCTTGCGCGGTCTGTTTTCGCTGCAACGGAAACGAGACCGAGTCGAAGCGTTCCGCTTGAGACCCCAGCGCACCTTCTTTGCGTGCGGGATCGAGCGCGGCGTTGAGAAGCCGCTCCGCCTCGGAGGGGCGCCCCAGCTTCACGAGTGCGTCGGACTTGCCAACGCGGACAGTATGAGGAGCTTGCGGTTCGGCTCGTAGTGTCTGCACAGAGCCACGAATGGCAGCGGAGTGTTGGCAATCGCTGCCGCCCTGCCATGCGGGTCTATCGTACGGGTCGCTTCTGGCGGACGCCGATGAGGTGACTTGACCGGATCCGGCTGTTACGCCGAGTCGACGTAGGGTTTGAGCTGAGTGCGTCGGGACGGGTGTAATGCCCTTCGCCCGGGTGCGTTAAGCGGAATGACGCAGCACAAAGCCGACGACCATCGCATTCAAGCGACCACTCTACGTATCGCGCCATCGTCGAGCACCTGCCATCCTATGCGGACGCCGTAGCGCTGATCGCCGCCATTTGCGACGCTGGATACGCGGCTCGCGTCGAGCGCGTCATTCCCGACATTGATGAAGCACCTTCGCCGGAAATGGCGTGTCGGCGTGTGCCTGCGGCTGCTGTGCACCGCACCGCAAGACAGCGGAGTGGTCGAATCTCGGCACCAGTACAATTGGATGATGGACACGGCCGATAAGGCCGGTCCTGTCGCAACGCTGCTCGAGAATCATCGCGCGTTCCTTCGGTATCTCGAGCGCCGCGTCGGCGACCGCGCGCTGGCCGAGGACATCCTTCAGGACGCGTTCGCCAAGATCGCAACACGGAGCGATGAACGACGTCGCACCGACGCTGGCGACGAGGTTTAGTGTCTCGCTGCCCTCAGGGTCTGTCGAAAAGGTGCTCTCAGAAGTGCTACCTCAGCAAGGGCAGTCTCCGACCGTTGACATGGGCTCGATCAAGCCGGTCGGGCGGAGCGCGCGAGCCTTCACCTCTCGATCCCCGAGTGGTTCACAAAAGGGTGCTGCAGGCTGCCGCTGCAAGGGCATTACCTGTGGGATCACGACCCCACAGTCGCCTCAGCATTCGATGGAAGGGAACTTCCGAAGCGCACCGACCACGAGAAGGCGCACGCTAGAACCGCATCGTCAGTGCGAAACGAACCGCCCCATTCCGTGTTCGGCGACATTGCTGTTGGAACCGACGCCGACGTAGAGCTTCGATCCATCCGCGCTCGCGATCAGGCTCTTCGTCCAGTGGTGGTTCAGCGTCTTGCCGGGGAGGTCCACAACCTTCACCGGCCGTGCGGAGATCTGTGTCTCGCCTTCTGAGTACGGAAATTTGACCAATGCGTCCGCGTTCGCGACGTACAACGTGTTCCCAACCAGTGCCATTCCAAACGGCGAATTGAGGCCAGCCAGCAAGACCGATCGCGTCTCCGCAACGCCGTCGCTGTCAGGATCCCGGAGCAGCGTGATTCGATTTGCGCTCGGCTCGGCGCCACCCGCCTTTTTTTGAAACCGCTTAAAGAACCGGCCCTTGAGGCGCCCGTAACCTGACGACCGCGGTGGTGCGTTTGTCTCGGCGACCAGCACGTCGCCGTTTGGCAGCACGTAAAGCCAGCGCGGATGATCGAGTCCTCACGCAAGCGCCGTCACCGTCAGTCCAGCGGCCGGCGCCGGCGTCGCAGCTGCCGTCCATCCTTTCGCGCTGACGATGTTGACCGTCGGAATCAGCGAGCGCTCCAGCGCCGGCAGTACTGGCTGCGGCCCCGTACCCTCGGCGACGGTCAGCCGCGCGGTCGCACCGCAGCCCGCAAAAGCCACGGTGCACCAGACCAGGATCACACCGGATCTAATGTTCTTGCGCGTCATTTGCGTCCCTGCTGAATCTCGAAGCAGCACTTCGGCCGCCCCTCGCGTTCGCAACACTCTTGTACTGGCGTTCCGGCGATCACCGAAACGAAGCTCTCCATGGCAACGCACACCCCCTGGTGCTTGCCGGTCAGTGCGGCAAGCGGACACGCCGCGCCGCGAATGACATAGCTGCCGTTCCCGTCGACGTGCGTCAAGGCGCCGAGCTGCTCGTTCATCATCGCGCTCGCGAGCTCCACGCGTCCCCGGAGCGTGCGAGGCAGACGCCGGCCGCGAGACGCTTCGTCGGCGAGTCCTTCGCCGGCTCGGCGCAACAGCGCGTCGAACTGGGACGCCGACAGCGCGTCGGCGAAGGCGCGCACCAGGTGCGCCAGGAACGGCACGTACGCCTTGGAAAGCACCTGCTCGATCTCCGGGGTCAATTCGAAGATGTGGGAAGGCCTGGTCGTACCGGGCCTCGTTCCGGCCCGTCTCACGACGCCATCTCGCTCCATGGCTGTAATCTGAATTCGGACGGCGCTCCGGGTGAGCGCGAGCTTGGAAGCCATGTCGTCCGCCGTCAGACCGCCGGGCTGGAGGAGAGCCACGATCCGTCCGCGGCTGGTATCCAGAAGGTGTTTTCTCAGCAGTTCCGGCATTGAGCACTCTGCGGCGCGCAGAGGGATCGTCTGCGGTGCCGACGTGTCGGGAAATCAAACGAACCGATGGAGATCCGTACGGTTTCTGTCTGAACTGGCCCTACCCATGGCACGGACGACATCTGGGTGGTCGACGTTTCATCCTGCTGATTTGCCCGCGAACCGTGCGGATTCATTGCCACGTTGAATCGCGTTCGCAATCCTCTTGCCCGGCGCGCATCTTGCTGAATACGCAAACGTCGATTTGCCTATCTCAGGCAGCTGAGCAGCGTGTTCGGCTACGCCATGGTGACCTTCGCCCATTCGGATGAGGAGACGCATGCGATGAAGAAAAGCAGCCTCGTCATCGCCATCGCTGCCGCTTCGTGATTGGTCGCTGCCTGTGCGCGACTCACGAAGGATGTCCAGACCGACCCGTCAGTCAAAGCCCAGCAGGGTCGCTCTTCGTTTGATGAAGAGACGGACGCCAACGTGAAGCGCATGTACGAGGAAGGCCAAAAAGTCTTCCGGCACGACACGTTTGGCTCGGAAGCCTTCTGGGGAGACAAGCTCCAGCTCCATCGCGCGATCCTCGGCGAAAAGCAGGGCGGCGTCGGGCCGGGGGTGAGCCCGAAAGATGCCCTCAAGCTTGGCTTGAAGGTCGATCAAGGCGAGATGCCCGAAGCCGCGGTCGAAATGATCAAGCGAGCGTCTCTCGACCTCGAAAAGCCCGAGACCACCCTCGCGTTGCTGAAGGCGAATGCGGTCGTCGGCGTAACCGGCGTGTTCAAGGACGGCAAGCTGGTGTCGATGGGCATTCAGTGCGCGCTTTGTCACTCCACTGTTGACGATTCATTGAGTCCCGGCATCGGCCGCCGGCTCGATGGATGGCCGAACCGCGATCTGAACATTGGCTCCGTCGTGGCGCTTGCGCCGAACCTCAAAGCGTATGCGGACCTGCTGGGACTTCCGGAACAGGAGCTGAAAAAGATTCTGGAAAGCTGGGGACCCGGCAAGTACGACGCGGAGGTCAATCACGACGGGAAGGCGTTTCGCCCTGACGGGAAATCCGGCGCGACGCTGCTGCCGGCGGCATTTGGCCTCGCAGGCGTAAACAACCATACGTATACCGGCGCATGGAGCAACGTCACGTACTGGAATGCGTACGTCGCGAACACGCAGATGCGCGGACAGGGCGTGTTCTTCGATCCGCGCCTCAACGACGCGAAAAAGTATCCGCTCGCCCAAAAGCTCGGCGACCACAACATCCGGCACGATCCCGACCTCGTGACCTCGAAGCTGCCGGCGCTGCAGCTGTATCAGCTGGCGCTTCCGGCGCCGCGTCCGCCCAGGGGATCGTGGGACGAGGCCGCGGCGACGCGCGGCTCTGCGGTGTTCGGCAAGGCTCGATGCAGCTCATGTCACGTGCCGCCGCTGTACAGCGAACCAGGGTGGAATCTGCACACGGCGGAGGAGATCGGCATCGACGACTTCCAGTCGAGCCGCTCGCCAGACAACCGGTATCGCACCACACCGCTGCGCGGACTGTTCACGCGTATGAAGGGCGGGTTCTATCACGACGGCCGCTTCGCGGATCTCGCGGCGGTCGTGGACCACTACGACCGTCACTTCAAACTGAACCTGTCGGCGGCGGAGAAGCGCGACCTCATCGAGTTCTTAAAGTCGCTTTGACAGGCGCAGCGCGGTTTTGCCGTCGGTCATCAGTCTCACGCCTGAAGGAGGAGGAAGTCCCAATGGTTCGCAATCTTCGAATGACTCGTCGGTCGGCCTGGAGAGGCTTTGGCGCCCTCGGACTCGTGACTGCATTGCGGCCTTCGCTCGCCGGCGCACAGGCCGCACCACCGATCAGCGACGCCGACATCTTCAATTTCGCGGTGAACCTGGAATCGCTGGAAAACGGAGTACTACCTCCGTGGCACCACAGGTAAAGGCATGGATGACGCGGATGCCGGAACCAATCCGGGACCGGTGACCGGCGGACGGATGGTTCCCTGGAAGAACGACGACTTGCGTGAGTTCATGGAAGAGGTGGCAGCCAATGAGCTCGCCCATGTCCGTTTCTACCGTCGAACGCTTGGTAGTCAAGCGGTCCCGCGTCCTGCGATCGACCTCGGCGCCTTCGCCGCCGCTGCAAAGGCTGCCGCACTTGGCGACAATTTCGATCCGTTCGCGAGCGAGATGAACTTCTTCCTTGGCGGAATGTTGATGGAAGACGTCGGCGTGACCGCGTATCACGGCGCCGTGCCCCTCATCGGCAACAAACAGTTCCTCGACGCGGCAGCGGGCATTCTCGCTGTCGAGGCATACCACATGGGAATGGCCCGGTCAGTCCTGTACCGGATGGGCGACGAGGCGCGCAAGGCAGCGAACAAGCTTTCGGACGCGCGCGACAAACTCGATGGTCCGGAGGATGTCGATCAAGGAATCGAGGTCAACGGCAAGGCCAATATCGTGCCGGCGGATGCCGATGCCAAGGCGTTCAGCCGAACACCGCAGCAAGTGCTGCGAATCGTGTACTTAGCCGACAAGCCAGGAGTCTCTGGCGGCGGCCTGTTCCCGAAAGGGATGAACGGCACGTTGAGGTCAACGTAGGTCAATGCGGCATCAAGGCTCCTTCAAAGGTTCGGCCCAAGCGATGCCGCGCCGGAGCCAAGGGCGCATCGAACAGCAGCTGTAGGGGAGAACCAGTATGGAAAGCAGAGCGAAACTCCTTGGCCATCCGATCCACCCGATGCTGATTGTGCTGCCCTTGGGCCTCTTCATCGCCGCCGTCGTGTTCGATGCTCTCTACATGTGGCGAGGGTCCCCGACCTTCGCCACGGTGGCGTACTGGAATATTGCGGCGGGTATCGTAGGCGGTCTTCTCGCCGCGGTGTTCACTGGTTCGCGATTCCCGCCGGCACACGGGCGAAGCGGATCGGACTGCTCCACGGTGGTTCCAACGTCCTCGTTGTTCTGATCTTCGCGGTCGTCTGGTGGATGCGTGGAAGTACGCCGGACGCTACGCCGACGACCAACCTGTTTCTCCTTGAAGTCGTGGCACTCGTGCTCGGCAGTGTGGCGGGATGGCTGGGCGGCGAGCTCGTCGATCGACTCGGCGTTGGCGTGGACGACGGGGCGCATCTCGACGCGCCAAGTTCCTTGTCGGGGCGTCCCGCTCGACTGAAGTAACGGTTTACGCTTCACGGGAACCCAGGTACACGCGTGCCTCTTGCCCTCATTCGACCTGGACAGATCTACGCTTGGAACGGCCCGTCGCTGCTCCTGGTCAACACGCGCGGGGAGTGCAGAGAGGATGAGCAATTGTCCGGGTACTATTTCCGCGAAGCACGATTCCTCAGGACGTTGCGTCTGGAAGTCAACGGCCGTTCCCCGTGGCCGTGCGAGGCGACCCTTCTCGCGCCTCACGTGCTCGCCTTCACGTCGATCTACCCTGAGTTGGCCGAATTCGGTGGGGGTGGGAGCGGCCAGTCCGGGGACGACGTGTCTATGGACGCTGACGGCATTCCGCATCGGGCCTTGTCGCTGCGCGTCGTCTATACGGTGACCATCGGCGGACTGACGGTCCGACTCACGATCAGCAACCACGCGACACATCGTGTCGAGACCGACGTGGCATGGGAACTCGACGCTGATTTCGCGGACATTCAGGAGGCGCACGGAGGCAAGCGCGAGCAACAGGCCGATGTGCAACGACGGATTGACAGCGGTCAGCTCCATCTCACCTATCAGCATCCGCAACTGAAATACCGGACGATCGTGGCGCCGACCGGGTCGAGTTCCTGGACGGTGAGCGAGTCGACGATCAAGACACGAATCCGGCTCGAACCGCAGGAGGTCGTCGTTCTGAGCCTCCACATCGAGCCGTCCGACACGAACGGCGAGATCGCGTTCACTGACGTCGACGCTCGCGAGGAGCTTCTCCGGGATGGCAGGGCGGCTTGGCGCGCGTCACGGTACCACCGAACCGCCTCGCCGAACGGATTCTCAGCGCAAACGTCCGAGACTTCGCATCATTCCCGTTGCTCGAGGGTGAGCGCGATGAGTGGCTAACGCTGCAGGCCGGAATGCCGCTCTACCCTGCGCTCTTTGCGACACCCTCACGGCTGGGTGGCAGGCCGCGTATCTGGATCGCGGTGAGTCGCTCGACGCGAGTCTGACACGGCTCGGTCGCATGCAGAGCGATCGCGTGAACGACTGGCGGGACGAGGAGCCGGGACGCATTCCGTATCAGGTGCGCCGCGGGCCGCTGGCCCTCCTCGATCTGAATCCCTACTCGGCGTACTACGCCGACTTCGCCAGCCCGTTGATGTTCGTGATCTCGCTCGCGCATCTGTACTCCTGGACCGGCGACAAGACGTCCATCCAGCGCCATTGGGACGTCGCGCGCCGCATTCTCGACTGGGCGCGCACAGACGGCGATAAGAACCGGGATGGCTATCTCGAATACCAGACGCGCTCGACGAAAGGCACCAAGAATCAAGGATGGAAGGACAGCGGGGATGCCATCATGTACGACGATGGAACGCGGGTACCGCCACCGATCGGGACGTGCGAGCTGCAGGGATATTGGTTCGCGGCGCAGCAATTGATGGCGTTCCTGAGCGGGGTCATGGGCGAGTACGCCGACGCGAAGGCATTCTGGCGGAGCGCTTCGGACCTCAAGGAACGCTTCAACCGTGACTGGTGGGACGACCAGCAGGGCTCGATCGTCCTGGCGCTCGATCCGGACAAGCGGCAGGTCGCCGCGGTGACGTCCAATGTGGGGCACTGCATCGCGTGCGGGATCATCAGCGACGAGTATCTTCCACGTGTCGTCGGACGACTCTTTGCGCCGGATATGTTCAGCGGCTGGGGGATCCGCACGCTGTCGTCCAGCCACCGCGCGTACAACCCGCTGAGTTATCACCTGGGAACAGTCTGGGCCGTCGAACAGGCGACGATTGCCTTCGGACTTCGCCGCTTCGGCTTCAACACACGCGCGCTGGAACTTGCGCAGGCCCTCTTCGACCTGGCGGCGTTGTATCCGGAATACCGCATTCCTGAATGCATCGGCGGCTATCCTCGCGGTGAGAGCGGCGCGCCTGGCGCGTATCCTCGCGCCAACACACCGCAGCTGTGGAACGCCAGCGCGTTCCCACTCCTGATCCACACGATGCTCGGCTTCCAGCCCATCGCAGCACTCGAAACGCTGGTCGTCGATCCGGTGCTGCCCACATGGCTGCCGGAGCTTGTTCTCCACGACCTCCGCCTGGCCGGTGCCAAGGCTACGCTGCGATTCTGGCGGAACGAGTCGGGCTCATCGCACGTCGAGGTCCTTCACAGGCAGGGTACGTTCCGCGTGGTGAAGCAACCACCGCTTGAGTCTTTGACGGCTGGGGTGTCCGACCGTCTGAGTGCATTATTCGACAGCATCCGTCACTGAAGTTGCGGCCACTGTCCGACGCGGGCCGGCCACGCGGGAGCAGGAGAGAAGACATGAGGCTCACACTCAAACCTCTCGACGAACAGGTCATGGTGATTACGGGGGCGTCCAGCGGCATCGGGCTGGTCACCGCCAGACACGCGGCGCAGCAGGGCACGTGTGTGGTCCTCGCGGCCCGCAATGAGAAGGACCTGAGTGAGGCGACGGACGCCATCCGTCGTTCTGGCGGTCGAGCCGCGTTCGCCGTCGCCGATGTCGCGGATGCCGCGCAGGTTGACGCGATCGCGGACACCGCCATCCGGGAATTTGGACGCATCGACACCTGGGTCAACAACGCCGCGGTGTCGATGTACGGTCGCATCACCGAGCTGTTGATCGAGGACATGCGTCGCCAGATGGACGTCAACTACTGGGGCCAGGTGTACGGGTCGCGTACGGCCGTGCGGCACCTCCGTCGCAGCGGGGGCGCCCTGATCAATGTCGGCAGCGCATTGTCCGATCGCGCCATCCCGCTCCAAGGCGGGTACTGTGCGGCGAAGCATGCGCTCAAAGCCTTCACGGATGCGCTCCGAATGGAGCTGGAAGAAGAGGGCGTTCCCATCGCCGTGACGCTGGTGAAGCCGGCGAGCATCGACACACCCTTCTTCGAGAAGGCGCGCACCTACCTCGGCGTGGAGCCTCAGCCCGTGCCACCGGTCTATGCGCCAGAGGTTGTGTCCGGGGTGATCCTGCACGCCGCGCAGCACCCGCTTCGAGAACTCATCGCGGGCGGCTCCGGGGCCAAGTTAAGTGCCGCCCGGTTCGCACCGCGTCTGGCGGACCTATACATGGAGCGGTGGGCGTTCGACTCGCAGCAGACGGATAAGCCGGTCAATGATCGCCCAGACAACCTCTACCAACCGGTGCCCGCCGATGGAGGCGAGCGCGGACGAAATTGGGAAGGTCATACACGCGCAAGCAGTGTGTATACACGGGCTGCATTGCGTCCCCGTACGACGGCCGCCGTCATCGCGGGGCTGGCGCTGGGCGTCGGGGCCGCCGCAGCGGCACGCCGCGCGTGGGGACGACGCTCGAAATGAACGTAAGCTGCGCCAGGAGGACCGATGGAGAGCACGAAAACGTTGATGCAGGTCGTGGACAACCCCGCGATTGATCAGGTCGCAGAGCCGCTGAGCAAGGCCGTACGAGAAGCGTACGAAGCTGTTGGACCGATGGGGCAGCGGCCAAGAACGCGCTCCACGGCGTGTGGCTTGGCCACGTGGCGCATGGACGACGGCACTGGCACTCGATTCGGTCGCCAAGGGCGATCCGGGGATGCGGCGCGCGGCCACGTTCGCGATGGGGCTTGGACTCGCGGGGGCGGTCGGCGCCGCCGTGACAGGACTCACGGACTGGAGCGAAACCGACGGTCAATCCCGTCGCGCCGGGCTGATACACGGTCTGCTGAATGTGACGGCGACGGCGCTCTTTGCGACGGCCTTTGCGTTACGGCAGAAGGATTCGCATGATGGCGGAAGGCGGTGCGCCTGGACGGGCTACACGATCGCCTTGGGCGCTGCCTATCTCGGCGCGACCTTGTGTACCATCAGCGTATCGGTGTGACGCACGCAGATGGTCCGCTCCCTAAGGAATTTACATCCGTCCTCGACAGTGCGACGCTGGCGGAGAACACCATGGTCCGCGCGCGCGCCGGCGACACGGACGTACTGCTGGTGCGGCAGCATGGACGGGTCTGCGGCCTCGTTCATGCGTGTGCACACCTCGGGGGTCCGTTATCCGAGGGCACCCTGAAAGATGGCTCGGTCGTCTGTCCATGGCATGGGTCCGAGTTCGCCCTCGACGATGGACGCGTCCTGAATGGTCCGTCCACGCACAACCAGCCGTGTCTCCTTGTGCGCGAACGCTACGGGCGTGTCGAGGTCAAAGTCGCACCACCGCCAGGCGACGGCGCTGCTGCGTGAGCGGGAGCGCCCAGCCTGAAAGCGAGGAGCTATCCGCAGCGTCGAAAAACCCCCAACGCCGTCGCGCCGATAGGGTTTCTGCCTCAAATGCAACCGGCAGCACGCGACAGGACGAACGCGACCTCTGCTGTCGTCGTCAGCCAGGTCGTGGACCCACCTCCCGAATCCCGGATGAATCGAATCGCGCGTCGTGCCCACGAGATCTATGAGGCTCGAGGGGGCGAGCATGGCAGAGCGCTCGAAGATTGGCTGCAGGCTGAACGTGAAATAGATTCTGAATTGTCAGAGGACCGAGGCATTGACGGATAGCCTCACTGCCATGTCAGCCGCAATGAGTGAAACGGTTTGTCGGCCACCAGGCCAGGAGGGGAGCGTGTAATGGCGAATTCCGCGGCAGACGTGCTCATCGACGTCCTTCACGAGTGGGGCGTCGAGGTTGTCTTCGGACTGCCCGGTGATGGCATCAACGGGATCATGGAGGCGCTGCGGAAACGCCAGGAAGGGATTCGCTTTATTCAGGTCCGACACGAGGAATCGGCGGCCTTCATGGCGTGCGGCTATGCCAAGTTCACCGGAAGACTTGGGGTGTGCCTCGCCACGTCTGGGCCGGGCGGCCTGCATCTCCTCAACGGCCTCTATGACGCCAACACGAAGAGGATCTGCGTCGGGCTGCTGACGTACTGAATGCCGGCAAGAAGGTGACGATTCTCGCCGGACGTGGGGCCCTTGGAGCGACCGATGAACTGTTGAAGGTCGCCGAGATGCTGGGTGCGCCAATCGTGAAGGCGCTGCTTGGAAAGGCCGCGGTCCCGGACGATAGCCATCGGTATGCGGTACCCCATCGAGGTCGGCCTCGTCGGCGACAGCCGGCGGACACTCGCCGCGCTGGTGCCCCTGCTCCAGCCGAACGACCACCGTCGCTTTCTGGAGCACGCGCAAGCCGGCATGCAGAAGTGGTGGCAGCTCATGGAGGAACGCGGGACGCGGCCCGACGTGCCGATGAAGCCGCAAGTAATCGCCTGAGAACTCGGCCAGCGTCTGCGCGACGACGCCATCGTCTGCGCTGACAGTGGGACCGTCGCGACATGGTGGGCGCGTCAGATTCGGACCAGGCGCGGGCAGATGTATTCGCTGTCAGGCATGCTCGCGTCCATGGCGAACGGGCTGCCGTACGCCATCGCCGCACAGATCGCATATCCGGATCGTCAGTGCGTCGCATTCGTCGGCGACGGTGGTTTTTCCATGCTGATGGCCGAGCTCGCCACGTGCGTCAAATACAAACTGCCTATCAAAATCGTCATCGTCAAGAACAACACGCTCGGGATGATCAAGTGGGAGCAGATGGCCCCGAATACGGCTGCGAGCTTCAGCCCATCGACTTTGCCGCCTTCGCGCGCGCCTGTGGCGCCACCGGATTCACCGTCGAGGATCCAGGGCAATGCGGCCCAGTGCTCGATCAGGCGCTGGCAGCTCCTGGACCGGTCGTGGTCGAAGCGGTGGTCGACCTGTGGGTGGCGAATTCCCAATTGTGCTGCACACGTCCCCGAAGGAACTCGTGTGGCTGTGAGTCGGCCAGTGTCGGTGTGCACGCCAGGGTCACGCCAGCAGGCAATGACGGCATTCAATCGGTCGACACCGCGCGATTTCGGAAGGTGCCCGACGGCTTCCGTCGCCTACACGTCACGCCGCCATTGGTGTCTGATACAGCCCACGACAGTGCGGCTGCCATCGATACGACCTGATATCCGCGCATCGACTGCTCGGGTCGGCGCTTAATTCCGGCGTGCGCCCGACCAGCCCCGCATGCGTTCGATGGCCGTTATAGTACCGTTGGAAATCAAGGAGCTTCCTCTCCAGATCCGCGGCCGTCCAGAACAGCATCCGGTCCAGACATTCGGGTCGAATGGTACCAATCAGACGTTCCACGAACGGATGCGAGAGCGGCGCGTACGGCACGGTCTTGATCTCCTTGACGTCGAGGATCCGCAGATTCGCCTGCCATTGATGGAACCGAAACAGGGGATCATGGTCTGAGCTCAGGTACGTCGGCGCGGCTTGGCAAGTGCTCACCGCGCATTTCTTCATGACGCAGCCGCACTACTTGAAATGGATGCTCAAGCTCAAAGAAGTTGAGTTGAGAAACTGACAAAGTAGTACTAGCCTGCCTCACACGCGACGCGGGCTGGCAGGTTAGCGCGGGGCGCCGTCGGCAGATCTTTGCGAGCGGTGGCGATAACCGGCTGGTTCGAACGATCACTGTCCGCTTTTTGTCCGTGTCCTGGTGCAGACAGGCCCCAATCAGCGCCTAGCCTAGGTCATGTGCAGAAAAAGCCTGTTTTATTGTGGTAAATTGGGAGGAACTGGTGCTCCTCCCACCCCTGAAGGGTCTTGAAAACCGCTGTACCCGGAAGGGTACCGGGGGTTCGAATCCCTCCCCCTCCGCCAGTCAACTGTCTTCCCGCAGCGCGAGGCCGGAACGCAACGCATGGACGCGGACGTCAGCGCACAGGCGCTTGAAAGATGGCTCGCGGCTCTCGAACAACGGCATCTCGCGAATCTGACCCCGAGCGAGGTGGCCCGCGCGCTGCGCGCGCTGTCGTCCTGCTACGTCGAACGCCGCGCCAAGCTCGCCCATGGCGGTGCGCTCGACACGGCCGGTAAGCGCGCGGCGTTTGCGCTCTTCTACGCGCCCCTTCACTTCCTCGTCGTCCGCGAAATCATCCGCGCGCTCCCGGATGCTGGCGTCACGCAGATCGTCGACGTCGGCTGCGGCACTGGGGCAGCGGGTGCGGCATGGGCGCTCGAAATAGGCGGCACACGAGTCCGCGGGATTGACCGGAACCCCTGGGCGATCGCCGAGGCGAACTGGACCTACGCACAACTCGGGCTGCCGGGACGCGCGTCGCGCGATGACGTAACCCGGCTCACCCTTCGGAGCGTGCCCGGATCCGGCGTCCTTGCCGCGTACACCATCAATGAGCTCTCGGCCCCCGCGAGACTCACACTCCTGGATCAGCTGCTTCGCGCCAGACGCCAGGGAGCACGCGTGCTCGTCATCGAACCGATCGCGAAGAGGATGTCCGGATGGTGGTCCCAGTGGGAGCAGGCATTCGAGCAGGTGGCCGGCGTTGCCCAGGAGTGGCGATTTGCGGTGCCGCTGCCTCCGCGCCAGTGGGCGCTCGGCCGCGCCGCCGGACTCGATCCCCGAGAGCTGACAGCGCGTTCGCTCTGGCTATGACAGCTGACGGCTCCATCCTTTCGAGTAGAATCGCCGCATGCCATACGGCCCTGCGAGCGCCCCCCGGAGAAGCTGAAACGCATGGTTCAGAGCGAACGTCCACTGCGGCGCGGCGTGACCCTCACCCAGCAGATTTTCATCGGACTTGCACTCGGCATCGTTGCCGGGTGGCTCATCAGCGTCTACAACCCGGCGGCGGCTGCCTACTTCCGGCCGTTCAGTCAGCTGTTCCTCCGGCTGATCAAAATGGTCATCGCCCCGCTCATCTTTGCGACGCTTGTGGCCGGGATCGCGGGCGCGGGGCACGTCAAAGTCGTCGGCCGCATGGGGCTGCGAGCGATCATCTACTTCGAGATCGTCACCACGCTCGCCCTGATCATCGGGCTTGTCGCGGTGAACATCACCAAGCCCGGCGTCGGCGTCAACCTGCCGATGGGGCAGCAGTCGGAGATCACCGCGAAAGCCCAGACCTGGGACCAGATCCTGCTGCACGTGGTTCCTGAGTCGGTCATCAGAGCGATGGCCGAAGGCGACGTGCTTCAGATCGTCGTCTTCAGCATCATCTTCGCCATTGCGCTCGGAATGATCGGAGAGAAGGGACGTCCGGTCGTTCAGTGGTGCGAGGCAGTCGCCGAAACGATGTTCAAGTTCACGAACATCGTCATGCACTATGCGCCGATCGGGGTGGGCGCCGCGATCGCGTACACCGTCGGACATGGCGGGCTCGGCGTGCTGTACAACCTCGCGTGGCTGGTGGCCACGCTGTACATGGCGCTCGCGGTACTCATCCTCGGGGTCTTCCTGCCGATCGCGCTGATTTTCAGGGTCCCGATTCGCAAGTTCCTGCGCGCCGTGAAGGAACCGGCAGTGATCGCGTTTTCCACCACGTCGAGCGAGGCTGCGTTGCCGAGGGCGATGGAGGTGCTCGAGCGCCTCGGCGTCCCACGTCGGATCGTCTCGTTCGTGCTGCCGCTCGGTTACAGCTTCAATCTCGATGGCACGACGCTCTATCTGTCGCTGGCGGCCGTGTTCGTCGCGCAGGCGGCGGGCGTCGAGCTGACGGTCGGGCAGCAGATCACGATGCTGTTGACGCTGATGCTGACGAGCAAAGGTGTCGCCGGTGTTCCGAGGGCATCGTTGGTGATCCTCGCGGGAACGCTCGCCAGCTACGGGTTGCCGCTCGAAGGGGTCACCCTCATCCTCGGCGTGGACGAGCTGATGGACATGGCCCGGACGATGACCAACGTCATCGGCAACTGCCTCGCGACCGTCGTGATTGCGAAATGGGAGGGAGAGTTCGCGGAGGCCAGCGACGCCGACCTCGAGCTGGCCGCCGCGAGGGGAGAAATCTGATCGGCGTATGCCTTACGGTCTGACGGACCGGCAACAAACCCGGTTCAAACTCTGGTTCTACGAAGGTCTGCGGGAGACCGGGCCACACGTAGCGGCTGACCACCAGTCGTCCTGGTGGAGGGTGATGTGCCTTACCGGGGTTGATTACTTTTCGACCCTGGGTTACCAACCGGGTATCGCATTTCTCGCCGCCGGTGTTCTCTCCCCACTCGCCACGCTGGTGCTCGTCCTCCTGACGCTTTTCGGCGCGCTGCCGATGTATCGGCGGGTCGCGCAGCTCAGCCCTCATGGGCAGGGCAGTATCTCAATCCTCGAAGAACTGCTGCCGCGATGGCGCGGGAAGGCGCTCGTGCTGTGCCTCCTCGGGTTCGCCGCGACGGGGTTCGTGATCACGATGACACTCTCGGCTGCGGATGCCACTGCTCACGTCATCGAAAACCCATATACGCCTGAATGGATGAACCATCCGATTGCGATGACCTTGCTGCTGCTCGCAGCGCTCGGCGCAGTTTTTCTCAAGGGCTTTCGAGAAGCAATCGGCCTTGCCGTGCCGATCGTGGCCGTCTATCTCGTGCTGAACACCGTCGTGCTGGTCTGGGGCGTCGGTTATCTGTGGGAGCGTCCCGAAGCGTTTTCTCAGTGGACCAGCGCGCTGGCGGTTGAGCACGGCAATCCGCTCAACATGGTGCTGGCCGCGATGATCGTTTTTCCGCGGCTCGCGCTCGGGCTCTCGGGGTTCGAAACCGGCGTCGCGGTCATGCCGCTCGTCCGTGGCGATCCGGACGACACCGAGTCGCGTCCCGTCGGCCGCATCCGTAACACGCAAAAGCTGCTGACCGCCGCCGCAGTGATCATGAGCATCATGCTCGTGAGCAGTAGCGTGGTGACTACGTTGTTGATTCCGGCGGAGCAGTTCCAGGAAGGCGGCCAAGCGAACGGGCGCGCGCTGGCGTATCTTGCGCACGAACACCTGGGGAACGTCTTCGGGACGCTGTACGACCTGAGCACTGTTGTGATTCTGTGGTTCGCGGGCGCGTCCGCCATGGTGGGTCTGTTGAACCTCGTGCCGCGCTATCTGCCGCGGTACGGCATGGCACCTGACTGGGCGCGGGCGAATCGCCCGCTGGTCGTCATTTTCACGGGCATCACCTTTCTCGTGACGATCGTGTTCAAAGCGGACGTGTTCGATCAAGGCGGCGCCTACGCCACCGGTGTGCTGGTGCTCATGGGTTCATCGGCGCTGGCGGTGACGCTCGCCGCACGGCGCGCGAGGCGCCGGTGGGCCGGGTACCTGCTCTTGACCGCGATCTTCGGTTACACGATCGGGGTCAACGTGTTCGAACGGCCGGAGGGGATCAAGATCGCATCCGTGTTCATCGTCACGATTGTGCTGACGTCACTGGTATCGCGTGTAATGCGCTCCACGGAGCTGCGCGTCCTGGCCGTCGAGCCTGATGCGCTCGCGACGCGGTTCCTGGCGGAGGCGGGACACACACCCGTTCGCATCATCGCCAACCGGCCTGATTCAGGTCTGGCCGAGGAGTACGAGCACAAGCTGCGGGAAGCGCGGGAATCGCACCACCTGCCGATCGACGAGCCGGTGCTGTTTGTCGAGGTCCGGCCAGGCGACGTGTCCGAGTTCAGCGGTCACTTGAAAGTGGACGGCGTAGACGTCGACGGACATCGCGTCCTCCGATGCGTCAGCCCGGCGATCCCCAACGCGATTGCGGCGTTGCTCCTGCACATCAGAGACAAGACCACCCAGATTCCGCACGCCTACTTCGGTTGGACCGAAGGCAATCCCATCGCGTATCTGTTGAAGTTCCTCGCCTTCGGCGAAGGCGACACCGCGCCCGTGACGCGGGAAGTGCTGCGGCAGACCGAGCCCGATCCGATGCGCCGGCCGCGAATCCATGTTGGCTGAAACCGTTGGCGGCTATGCGATCAACGAGACCGCCGCCTGATCGACGCCGTGGCCCTTCACGGCGGTGACCTGGAACTGCAGCCGACCGTAACGCACACTGTCGCCGACCTGCGGCGGCCGTCCCAGCAGCGTGAGGATCAGGCCGCTGATGCTGTCCACGTCCTCATGCTCCAGGTCGAGGTCGAACTCGCGCCCCAGCTCATCGACCCGCATCGTGCCGCTGACGCGGAGCCGTCCGTCCCGATCCCGATACGTCTGAGGCGTAGCGCCGGGATCCTCGTCGATCTCACCGACCACCTCCTCGAACAGATCTTCCAGCGTGACGATGCCGGCGGTGCCGCCATGTTCGTCGATCACCACGACCATCTGCGTGCGTTCGCGTCGCATGGTCGAGAGCACCGTGTCGAGCTCCGCGGTTTCGGGGACAACGGGTAATGGCCTGGCGTGAGAGGCCGCGATCGTCTCTCCGCGCAGCAGCAGGCGCAGCAGGTCCTTCACGTGGACCATACCGACGATGTGATCGAGATCCCCTTCGTAAATGGGATAGCGCGTGTGCGGGTCGCGCGCGAGAAGCTCTCGGATGCCGTTGGGGAGCATGCCGAGCGGAATGCCCGAGATGCGGACGCGCGGGACCATCACCTCGCCGGCGGTGAGGCCGCCGAATTCGAAGAGCTCCTGGAGCATCTGGCCGGACTCGGCGCGGATGGCGCCGAGCTCTTCACTCTCCTGCACGACGAGCTGCAACTCTTCGGGGGTGTAGTAGTGGTCGGCATTCTGCGCCTGACGGTTGACCCCGACCGCCCTGAGAAGGAGGTTACCGAGACCGTTGAGCGCCACGATGAACGGGAAGAGCAGATTCTTCAGCCACAGCATCGGCGGGGTGATCCACAGCGCCATCCGCTCGGCGCGCTGCAGCGCGAGCGACTTCGGGACCATCTCGCCGACCACGATATGAAAGTACGTGAGGATGGCGACCGCCGTCACGCTGGCGATGGCGTGCGAGACCAGCCACCGTGGCGCAGGGATGTCGGCGAGCCGGCTGTAAATCCAGCTGGCCAGTACGTGCTCTCCATACATACCGAGTCCCAGGCTCGCGACCGTGATGCCGAGCTGCGCGGTCGCGATGTAGCGGTCCTGCTTCTGTGCATCGCTGAGCACGCTCTGGACCAGACGCGCGAGACGGTCGCCTCTCGCGGCCCTGGCGTCAATCGCCGACCGCGGTGCGCCGACGATCGCGAACTCGGCGGCCACGAACAGGCCGTTCAAGAGAATCAGCACGGTGATGATGATGAAAGCCGTCATCGCAGGTGTTCCTCACGTGGCCGCGCCAGTTTCGGCGGCGGCTTGAACTCGTCCGCCACGCCTCCGATCAGCTCGCCCACGACGTCTTCCAGCGTAATCAGGCCCGCGACGTGTCCCTGTTCGTCCGTGACGATGGCGTGGTGGCTGCGCCGCTCGCGAAGAAACGCGAGCAGCCGATCCGCAGGCATCGTGTCACGCACGCGAAAGATCGGCCGCAGGAGCGGCACGATCGACTGCTCGGGTCGGCTCCGCACGAAGTTGTTCACGACGTCTTTGGTGTGGAGAATGCCCACGACGTTGTCGAGTGTGTCGCGGTAGACCGGCAGGCGGCTGAAGGGGCTGTCGACGACGATCGACACCACGGTGTCGAATCTGGTCGACGCATCGATGGCGGCCAGGCGATACCTCGGCACCATCAACTGCTGCGCGGTGCGGAGGCCGAGGCGGAGCGCGCGATGCAGCCGGACCTGTTCCTCCGGCTCGAGCAGCCCGCCGTCCCGGCTCTCGGCGATCAGCAGTTCGATTTCCTGAGGTGAATGAACGTGCCGGTGTCCAGTGGACGGGAGCCGCATCAGCTTCAGCAGCATTACGCCGCTGCCGTTGAGGAACGCGATGGACCATGCGAACGCATGCAGCGACCACTGCATCGGAAGCACGGTGAAGAGCGCCGTGCGCGTCGGATCCTGCAGTGCCAGCGACTTCGGGACGAGCTCGCCGAGAATCATCGCCATCACGGTCAGCAACAGCAGAATCACGACCGCAGCAGTGGACTCGGCCGACGCAGGCTCCAGGCTCAGATACCGCACGAACATCGGTGCGAGCCGTGGCGCGAGCGCCGCCTGGCCGTAGGCGCCGAGGATCAAGCTGGAAAGGGTAATGCCAATCTGGGAGGCCGCGATGTAGCGGTCGAGCTCCTGAGGGTCCTCGACGACAGGAAGGATCCGAGCCGCAAGCGAATTCCCATCCTCGGCCAGCCGGCGGAGCCGGCTGCGCCGAACGCTGACCGCGGCAAATTCCGCCGCCACGTACAGCGCGGTCAGCAGGATCAGGAAGCCAATGACCGCCGCAGCGAGCAGCATGTCCCGCGATCGTACTGCAAAAGGACAGTAGAGCTTGCGGGACTACCCTGCGGAAGCGACGGTGAGGTCCGGCTGAAGCCGGACACTACGGGGGAGGTCCGACCGTGCGGAAGCAGCCGTGCGGAACCGCCCGTGCGGAATCGCCGTGCGGAACCCTGTACCTACTCTGCGCGCAACGCGATGACCGGGTCGACCTGCGTGGCCCGCCGGCCGGGAATATAGCTGGCCAGCGCTGCGACCCCCGCGAGGACCGTTGCGACGGCGCCAAACGTCAGCGGGTCCGCCGGCTGGATGTCGAAGAGCAGACCGGTCATCAGCCGCGTCAGCAGCAACGCGCCGACGCCGCCAATCAGAATGCCGGCCGCCGCCAGGGTCATCGCGTGACCCACGATCATCCTGAGCACGTCTCCCTGCCGCGCGCCCAACGCCATCCGGATGCCAATTTCCTGGGTTCGCTGGGTCACGCTGTACGCAATGACGCCGTAGATACCGACGGCTGCAAGGAGGAGTGCGGCGCCGGCGAACGTCGCCAGCAGCAGCGTCATCAGCCGGCGCTGCGCCACCGAGTTCGCGACGACCTCACCCATCGTCTGGACGTCGCCGACCGCGAGGTTTGGGTCTTGCTCGCGCACGATCGCCGCCACGGCGTTGACGATCGAAGTGGACGATCCCTCAGTTCGGATCGCAAGCGTCATGGACCCGTAAAGGTTCCGCGGATACGGCCAGTAGGTCGTCGCGCGGGCAGCAGTCTCCATGTCCGCGTGACGCACGTCGCCGACGATGCCTATGACTTCGTCTTCGCGATCGTCACGCCAGGAAATCTTGACGCGCTTCCCGAGCGCGTCCTCCCCTGGCCAGTACGTCTTTGCCATTTTCTCGTTGATGACGACCTTGTTCTGATTGTCCGCCGCGTCACCCTTGGTGAAGAGCCGTCCGCGAAGAAGCGGCACGGCCATCGCCGCGAAGTACTCGTGATCGATGACGCGCACGTCAGCAACCGGTTCTTCGCCGCGGGGCGGAACCGGCTTTCCAACGACCTTGAAGCCGGTGGCCGAGCCGAGACCATTCATCGGCAGGAAGCTGACGGAGCCTGACGCACGCACGCCAGGCAGTGCATCGATGCGTTCGAAAAGTCGATCGAAAAACTGAATTCGGTTGGCGTCCTCCGGATAGCGCGACCCGGGAAGCGACACCCGCATCGTCACCGTCCCGGTGGGGTCGAATCCGGGATTGACCGTCGCCAGACGCATGAAGCTGCGGACCAGCAGACCGGCGCCGATCAGGAGTACGAGCGCCAGCGCGACTTCGACGATCACGAACGCGCCGCGTGTGCGGTTACCGCGAGCGGCTGACCCGGTGCGTCCGCCTTCCTTCAGCGCGTCGTTGAGGCTTTGGCCCGACGC
>JAIVJN010000459.1 GCA_020200025.1 Acidobacteriota bacterium
GGACGTCACACACGACATTCTTGACATCCTGTGACCACGCCCCCACGATATTGCGATTTTCGTGCCTGGCGGGTCTCGAGACCCGCCTACAGGAGATCGATCAAACCCGCTGCGGTTCGTTCTCGTTGATGAGCTGATGGCTGGTGACCCACCGACTGCCACTTCTCGACCGTTGCGTGCCATCCGACAGCACGAGCGACCCGTCCGTGCCTTCGCCGCGTAGGCGCGGGTAGCGGAGCTGTGCCGACGGGAGAGCGGTGCTGTGACGCTCGAACGGAACCGTGACCTCGTCGGGTCGCTCCGACCGGGTTCACGCGCGAGGGACCGCTGGCGACAGCACCTCGCGCCTGGATCCCCAGGCTACATCTGGCCGACAGATCCATCTCATCCGCGACTGCCGGGTCGCCCTCGCCGTCCTCGGAGATGGATCGAACAATGCAACGGACGCCACGATCACCCAACACACTACCGCCGTCTTGACTTCCTAAACCTGCATCGTCGGCGCGCGAATCGTTCGACGATGCCGTCGCCGCAAGGCTGGCGCAGTTGCTTACGCAGAAGAACATCCCTACCCTCGAGTGCCGCACCGTGCCGTCCTGCGCCACACGATGGCGCGTCTCGCCGACGCGCCGCGCCATCTCGTCCGGAGACAGCGCGAGCGCTGCCGGCCACTCCATTTTCATCACTCTCTGAGGTCCGAATGAACGCACTTACGAAGCAGGTCTTGGTCTTGATGGCGGCGATCGTTCTGCTGTCACCGTTTGCCGCTGCGGCTCAGCAGCCCAGCGCCTCCACCATCGAGCAGCCGGCGATGCGCCGGACGATTGGAATCGTCACGTCGGCGCGCCGGGGCTCAATCGTCGTGCGCACGGATGACGGCCAGTTCCTGGTCTTCGTCGTCGATCGCGATACCCAACGCGCCAAGCCGATTCAGACTGGCGAGCGAGTCAGTGTGGTGACGACCCCCAATGACACCGGCACGCCTCTCACCGCCCTGGCCGTCGATGTGCTGCCCGGGGGCCAGGCTCCCGCAGCCGCTACGGACGCTGCCGCGATTCCACCGGAAATACGGCGTTTGGAGGCGCAGATCGAACGACAGGTGCGGCGCTACCGCGTCGGTGCCTTTGGCGGCGTCGCTCTCGATCCCGAACTGATTTCCGTCGGCGCGCACGCGACGTTCGGGCCAATCTTCAATCGCAATGTGGTCTTCAGGCCCAACCTCGAGTTGGGTTTCGGCGAGGTGACGACGCTGGTCGCGCTCCACTTGGACGTGCTCTATAACTTCCCAGGGGCCACCAGACAGACGCGGTGGGCGCCGTATGTCGGTGCAGGGCCGAATTTCTCGTTCAGCCACCGGGGGTTCGAGAGCGAAGAGGACGGCAATCGATTCGACTTCGGCGATTTCGATGCCGATAGCGGCTTCGATTTCATCGCCGGCGCGCGGAACCCGAATGGTGTGTTCATCGAGCTCAAGGCGACCGCATCAGGGGTTGCCAACGTGCGCCTGCTGGCCGGGTTCAATTTCTAGAGAGAACTAATTCTCGGGTTCCGAGGACAGCCGAACCGTGTTCAGCGCAACGCCGTAACGGCCGCTTTCAGCGCCGGCAGATCACGCGCAACGACTCGCCAGACCAACGCGAGATCAAGGCCGAAGTAGTGGTGAGTCAGCCGATCGCGCATGCCGGCGATCTGCCTCCAGAGAATTTCCGGGCGACTTCGCTTCGTCGCGTCAGAGAGTTGCTTGACGGCCTCACCAATGATCTCGAGCTTGCGAACGACGGCATCCTGCCGCATCCGCTCGGACATGAAACGTCGCGGCCGACCACGGTGTATTCTTCGATGTCGTTGATTGCGTCGCGGATGTGACCGAGATAGACGCGCTCGTCCTTCACAGCGGTTGCGATTCGCCAAGGATGCGTTCGCGGAGTGCTGGATGCAGACTCGCGCCCGTCAACACGTCGACTCTGCGGTCGAGCAGCTCTTCGAGATCCTGACCAAACCCCACGATGTCCAGCAACGAACGGTCGGGATCCATGTCGACCAACAGGTCCACGTCGCTGTCCGCGCGGTCCTCGCCACGCGCGACCGAGCCGAACACTCGGAGGTTGCGCGCGCCGTACTGCGCCGCTATCCGGAGGATGTCGTCACGTTTCTGCCGCAGATCCATGGCCATATCGTCCGCTCCTCATTGTAGACGCGGGGACAGGCATCGATCGCCGCTAACCACCCAACGGCAACCGATCGGTGACCGCGCATTTCATGCGCGACGCCATCGTCCTCGCTCAGGTATCACGCTATAAAATCTCGCGTTGCACCCAGAGAACCCGCGTGGCCACGTAAATCTCTGAAAAGAAAGGACGGAGTGCCAAGAGTAGGTGGTGATATGCACCCACGTGGCCCACGACCAGTCCCATCAATATAAATTATTGGTAATTATGGACTCATTGGCGGAGAGGGTGGATTCGAATCCAGCCAGCTCTTAGATCCAGCAAGTTACAAATTCTAGACTGCCAGGGTT
>JAIVJN010000460.1 GCA_020200025.1 Acidobacteriota bacterium
GCGGCGACGAGTGCCCGCACCTTCCTGGCCTCGAGCGCGACGATTGGCCGCTGCCCGATCCGAAGGATCGTCCCCTCGATGAGGTCCGGCGCATCCGCGACGACATTCGCGCGCGGGTGACCGGGCTCATCGAGGCACGGTTCACCGACCGAGAGGAAAAGACCATACGAAGACGATGATCTTTGTCTCGTCGCGTTGGGCCGAAGTCACCTTTGTCTGATATACACGTGTCGTGAAACGATCTCTATTCCTGATCGCAGGGTGCCTGACGGCCGTCGTCGCTTGCGAGCCGCACGCCCGCGACCTCGCACGTCCCGGCTCGCGCGTCTGGCTGCACGCGCACAACTGTTATCCCGAACAGGGCCGATGGTCGGATCGACTCGACCGAGCGCTGTCGTTGGGCGTTCCGACCGCGATCGAGCAAGACCTCGTGTGGTCTGTCGATCCCGTTTCGAAGCGGGGACGCTCAGTGATCTCGCATGAGATCGAGCTGCAGGGCGGTGAGCCGACGCTCGAAGAACACTTCTTCGCGCGCATCGGGCCTCAGTTGGAACGAGCGCTGACGGAGAACCAGCGAAATACATGGCCGGTGCTGGTGCTGCACCTCGACTTCAAGACGAACGAACCGGAGCACCACGACGCCATTTGGGAGCTGCTCGGAAAGTACGAGCGGTGGCTCACGACAGCGGAACGCGTGACCGACGAGCGCCGTGCGATGCCCCTCGAAGTCGGACCGCTCCTGGTTCTGACGGAGAACGGCACCGGCCAGGCGGCACGCTTCCACGATCACGTGCCGGTCGGATCGCGTCTGAGGCTCTTCGGGACCCTGCCGAGCCCCGATCTCGGTAGTAACCGCGCGCCGGAGGAACGGGCGGCGGCGGCAATCGCGGCCTCGCCCGCCGAGCTCATCCCCTCGGGCCCGACCAACTACCGGCGTTGGACCAACTTTGCCTGGGATGTCGTCGAACACGGTGGACAGTCGAGCGCGGCCGACTGGACGTCGCAAGACGCCGAGCGGCTCGGCGCGCTCGTCTCGAGGGCGCACGATCAAGGATTGTGGATCCGGTTCTTCACGTTGAACGGCCATGAACCGGGCCGGGGCGATGGATGGACGGAGGGCTACAACTTCCGATCTCTCGACGCGGTTCGTGCGCGCTGGCGGGCGGCAATCGATGCCGGCGTCGACTTCATCGGGACCGATCAATATGAGGGGCTGGCGGCGCTGCTCGAATAGTCAAACCGCCCAAGCACTCGGGCGCGTTCGTCGGCGCGCGGCGATGGCACAGGCCGCGCGCGAGTGTGCGCTGTCACGCTGAGGAGGCCGACCAACCCTACCGTAGCGATGTGACGACTGGTCATCGGGCGCGACACGACCGTGTGACGAGCCCCGCTGGTCTAGACTTGCACCATGCGGGACATGCTCGCGATCATTCTCGGCGGCGGCCAAGGTTCCCGTCTCTTCCCGCTCACACAGCTTCGTTCGAAGCCTGCGGTCCCCATCGGTGGCAAGTACCGGCTCATCGACGTCCCAATCAGCAGTTGCCTGCACGCAGACATCCGTCGCATCCTCGTGCTCACGCAGTTCAATTCGGCCTCTCTGAACCGCCATGTCAGTTACACCTACCGCATGGACGTGTTCTCGCGCGGCTTCGTCGAGATTCTCGCCGCCGAGCAAACGCCCGAGAGCACGGCATGGTTTCAGGGAACCGCCGACGCCGTACGCAAGGCGGTGCGACATTTCGCCCAGCACGACGCCGACTACTATCTCATTCTGGCCGGCGACCATCTCTACCGTATGGACTATCGCAAGCTGCTCAATGCGCACCGTGAGCGAAGGGCCGATATCACCATCGCCGCGCAGCCGATCGATGCCAGCGAAGCGACACAGATGGGGGTGTTCCGCTTCGATCGCGACGGGCAGATCGTCGGCTTCGAGGAGAAGCCCGACGCCGAACGCCTCGCGCAAATCGGCTCGAGCACGCCCGACGACGCCACGTTCGTCACAGTCGATGACGCGCGGCCGTTCATCGCGTCGATGGGCATCTACCTCTTCTCTCGACGCGTGCTACTCGCGCTCCTCGAGCGCGAATCGGCGATCGACTTCGGGCGCGAGCTCATCCCCGCTGCGCTGGCCGACTACCGCGTCTCGGCCTATCTGCATCGCGACTATTGGGCGGATGTGGGCACCGTGGAGAGCTTCTACGACGCGAACATCATGCTGACGAGGCCTGATGCGCCGTTCAGCTTCTACGATCCCGAGCGCCCCATCTACACCCACGCCCGTTTTTTGCCACCCTCGCGGTACATCGGCTGTCGGCTCGACCAGGCCCTCGTTGCGGAAGGAGCGTACCTCGATCGCTGCCAGGTGGAAGACTCGGTCGTCGGGATCCGCACGACGATCGGGGCCCACGCGCGGATTCGCCAGTCGGTGCTGCTCGGCGCTGACCTCTATCAGCAACCGGCGAACACCGGGGCCGACGACGTTCCTCTCGGCATCGGTCCCGGTGCTGCTCTCACA
>JAIVJN010000461.1 GCA_020200025.1 Acidobacteriota bacterium
TCAATGCGCTGCACCAGGATCTGTACGGCGAGCACGTCTTTCCCCTGCAGGTGGCGATTCTCCTCTCTGAGCCGGAGCAGGATTTCACGGGTGGGGAGTTCGTGCTGACCGAGCAACGGCCACGCATGCAGTCTCGCGCCGAAGTCGTCCCTCTCCGACGCGGCGACGGTGTGGCCTTCGCGGTGCATCACCGGCCCGTGCAGGGAACGCGCGGCACCTACCGGGTGAACCTGCGCCACGGCGTCAGCCGCCTGCGGTCGGGTCATCGTCATACCCTCGGCGTGATCTTCCACGACGCGAAATGATTCGCCCGCCAGGGACGTGCGGCCGACATCGGCATCGTCGGCCTGCACATCGTCGGCCTGCGCATTGACATTCACCAGACCGCATCCTATTATCCGCGCCACTCGCGCGGCTCTTTTCGTTCTTTCCTTGCGTCTCTTCGTTGTCGCGTCGCACGACCCCGGATCGCCATGAACTGTGTACGAGTCGTCGTCTTATGCGTGTGTGCCGTCGCGTGCGCTTCACCCGCGGCGGCTGCAACGACTGTCCTGCGCTTCGGCAAGCTCGTCGACGGCCACGGCAACATCCTTACCGACGCCGTGGTGGTAATCGAAAACGATCGGATCACGGCCGTTGGACCCGCGAGCACGGCCACGCCGCCAGACGCGCAGGTCACCGACCTGCGCCCGCTGACGGCCATCCCGGGCCTGATCGACCTGCATACGCACATGACGTACTTCTGGGACGAGGCCCCCGGCACACGCCCGCTCGGCCAGCCGGCCAGAGCGACGGCGGTCACCGTGTTCCTGGCCCAGGCGAATGCTCGTCGGACGCTCGAGAGCGGCGTCACCACCGTGCGCGACCTCGGGGCGCAAGACTACGCCGACATCGCGATGCGCGACCTCATCAACCAGGGCGCCATGGTTGGGCCGCGCATGTTCGTGGCGGGATACGGGCTGAGCATTACGCGCGGTGTGCCGAGGCCCGGAACGACGCCGGGCGGCCGCGCCGACGGGCGCGACGAGGTGATACGCGTAACGGCTCCTTGTCGGCGGCCGGCGCGGCGGCGGGCAGAATGGCCGCGAGCTCGGGATACCGTGCCAGGAGTGCGAGCGGAAGGTCGTCGGGGACGCCTTGCTTCATCCCGTGTTTCAACTGCAGGGCGTTCGCTGCAGATTGGCCCGCCGGATGATTGTTCATGTAGGCGTAGCTCTTTTTGGTCAGCCGACGAATGGCGCTCAGGATCTCCGCGAAGGAGCGCAGCTCCTCGGCCGTGTAGAGGTAGTCGTATCGCTCGTCGCGGTGACCGTGGTGCCACCACTTGTCCGCGCGGCGGCCATGCAAGCGAAGGTAGTAGAAGCTCACATTGGGAAGGTAGTCTTGCCGGATCGACGTGCGAAAGCGAGGTTCGTCAATCTGCACCCAGGCGGCGTGATGTTCGCGCAGCAACTGCAGGAGCGACTCGGCATCGTCACTCCACGTGCGATGCCGGAGCTCGAGGGCGAGCTCGTAGCCCTTGAACGCCGCGAAGAGCCACGTCAAGTAATCCTGGTTCTCGGCGCTCGCGGTGAAGCTCGCAGGGAACTGCACCAATAACGCCCCGAGCTTGCCCGCGGTCGCGAGCGGGTCGAGGCCGCGCCGGAACTCATCAACGTCGGCTTGGCTTCGGCGCACCTCTCGATCACCGGTCGCCTTCTTGTGCATCGCCGGGTGCGTAAAACGCTGGTGCAGCTTCACGCTGAACACGAAGTGGGGTGGGGTTCGCCGCACCCACGTCTCGGCGATCTTCGGATCCGGAGGTCGGTAGAACGTATTGTTGATTTCGGTGGTGTCGAAGAAGCGCGCGTAGTGCTCCAGTTCGTCGAACCCCTTCGGGCGAGGCTTCGGATAGACAATGCCGTTCCACGTCCCGGGGCCGGTTGGATAGCTCCAGCCGCTGGTGCCCACGTAGACGGCCCCGAGGCCCCGGCTGTTCGCGGTCTTCCGCATCTTCGCATCGTATCCTGTGCAGCCATGGTTTTTCGAAGGGCGGGCCATCAGTGATAGCATCGTCGCCTTTCACCCCGGAGCTCGCTCGAGCCGGTGAACGCTCGGTCGTGCCACCCGAACAACGCCGAGCGCGCAGGTGCAGCAGGACCAAGAACTGGACGGGGTAATGAATCCGGACGTGCGCACGGGCGACTCTCCAGCGCCATCCAACGCCGCGGCCGACGTCCTACTGGACGACGTCATCAGGACTGATGATCTTGCGCGCCGCCCGTTGCGGGCACCCGACTACGCGGCCGAGAATCGCGCCTTCGTGACCCTCGCGCGAGTCATGGCGGCATCCCCCCACAGCGTTCTGCAGACGGTGGCGGAGATCGCGATGGAGCTGTGCGACGCAGGGTCCGCCGGCATCAGCCTGGCCGAGTGCGAGAACGGGAACGACATCTTCCGCTGGCACGCGACGGCGGGTGAGTTCTCGCCCCTGCTCGGGCAGGTGCTGCCCAGGGCCTTCAGTCCGTGTGGAGCCGTCCTGGCGCGCAACGCCACGGTCCTGATGGACGAGCCGGTCCGCTACTATCCCTACATCGCGTCGCTCGGGACCCCTATCACCGAGCTTCTCCTCGTCCCCTTCCACAGTGGCCAGGAAGCGGTCGGCACACTGTGGGTCGTCTCGCATAACCAGAAGCGTTTCGACTCCGAACATGCGCGGCTGATGACGAGCCTCGCCGACTTCGCGTCCGTGGCGACGCAGGCGCTTCAGGCGCACCGGGTCACGGCTGCCGCGCTGCAAGATGTCCGCACCAAGGGGGAAGAGCTCGCCGAGCGGCGCGAGCTCGCTCACGCGGAGACGCTTCAGCGCGAGCGTGTGCAGAGCGATCTGTTCACGGCGCAGGTCCGCTTGGACGGCATCTTGGCGGCTGCAGAGGTCGGCACCTGGAGCCTCGATTTCAAGACGGGCCAGAACACCGCGGATCGCAACTTTGCGGCGCTCTTCGGGCTCAGCGAGGAGGAATCCCGCACGACGGGAATGGGGCCGTACCTCGAGCGCATGCACCCCGATGACAGGACCGTCATCAGCGACGCGATCGCCCGCTCACGAGCGACGGGCGCACCCTACAGCACGGTCAACCGAATTCTGCTGCCGAACGGCGGCACGCGGTGGGTCGCCAACCGTGGATGTGTGCGCTACAACGGCGACGGCGAGGCGGCCGCGCTGTACGGTGTATCGCTCGACATCACCGAGCAGCGCTGTGCCGAGGCCCTCGTCGATGGCCAAAAGCACGCGCTCGAGCTAGCCTTGGACGGCGCGTCGCTGCCGACCGTGCTCGAGATCCTGACCCATACCATCGAGGCTCACTCGACCGACGCGATCGCTTCGATCCTTCTTCTCGATCCCGACGGCATCCACCTTCGTCACGGCGCGGGCCCACGACTGCCAGAGGCCTACAAT
>JAIVJN010000230.1 GCA_020200025.1 Acidobacteriota bacterium
CATTTACTTCAAGAGGCACTACCCGCAAAGCGAGATCGTCGCGTTCGAACCGGACGAGGCTGTGTTCCGGGCCTTGGAGAGCAACGTCCGAGCGGCCGGTTATACCGATGTTCAGCTTCACAAAAGCGCGTTGTGGTCGTCGGAGACCGAGCTCGAGTTTTTGTGCGAAGGATCGGACGGCGGCCGTCTGGCCACTTCTGGCGACGAGCGAGAGAAGCGCTATAACTCGCTGCGGGTGCAGGAATGGTCGCCGGGCCCAGTCGTCCAGACAACCCGCCTCTGCACATTACTCGAGCGCCACGTCGACTTCTTGAAGCTCGACCTCGAGGGCGCGGAAACCGAGGTGCTGCAGGATTGTCGTGATCGGCTGAGGAACGTCGACAACGTGTTCGTCGAGTATCACTCGGTGGCAACCGAGCCCCAAACGCTGGCGACCGTCGTCAAGCTCTTGGTCGACGCGGGATTTCGTCTGCAGATCCACCAGGTCACGCCCACATCGCCCCGGCCGTTCATGACGCGCTACTTACGGTGGGGCATGGACATGCAATTGAGCATCTTCGGGACACGCGCCTTCCACGATACGAAGGACCACGCCGTCATCGCGCGGCAGTTCCGGCGAAACGAAGCGTAAGCAAGCACCACGCGCGTTCATTACTAGAGGCACGTCATCATGGGATCGAAATCAACGGAAGCATTCCGGCTTTCTCCTCAGCAGCGGGAGCTGTGGCTGTCGCAACAGGACAGTCGAGCCTATCGGGCGCAAGCGGTGATTCGCCTCGACGGAGACCTGGACACCGAGGCGTTGAACCGTGCCGTCCAGCAGGTCGTCGACCGTCACGAGATCCTGCGCACGACGTTCGAGCGGATGCAGGGCATCCGAATTCCGTTTCAAGTCGTCCGCGACGCGAGTGCGCCGTCCTGGCGGGGGATCGATTGGACCGGGCGCGCGAGTGCGGATGACGAGACGGCGCTCTCGAATCTGCTCTCCGACGAGCGCTACCACGCGGTCGACTTGGAGCGCGGCCCTGTGCTGCGCCTGTGCTTGGTGGCGCTCGCACCAAGGCGGCACCTGCTGATTGCAACCCTGCCCGCGCTTTGTGCCGACACGGCGACCATGGCCAATTTGGCCCGAGAGATCGGCCACGCCTACCGAGCCGATCGAAGCGAAAAGGCCTTGGGCGAGACGCCGCTGCAATACGCCGACTTTGCCGCGTGGCAGAACGAGCTCCTGGAGACCGAAGACGCCGACGCCGACGCCGCGAAGAGCTTCTGGGAAAAAGAGGCGAGTAGCGAATTGCCGGCGATGAAGCTGCCCTTCGAAACGCCACCGGTCAGCCAGGTCAGGTTCGAGCCTGCTACGGTTGTCCAGCTCTTGCGCCAGGACGCCGCGGCGGCCCTCGACGCGAGCTTCTCCACCAGCGATATGGCGAGTCGTGCGTTCTTCCTGGCCGGATTGCACACCTTGCTGTGGCGCCTCACCGGCTCCGCCGACATGGCGGTGAGGAACGTGATGCCAGGTCGCAAGTTCGAGGAGACACGCGAGGCGATGGGTCTCTTCGCCAAGGCCGTGCCGATTCAGAGTCACTGCGAGGGTCACTTCCGTTTTTCCGACCTCGTGCACGACATCCAGCAACAGCTCATCGAGGCGGAAAGCTGGCAGGAATACTTCACGAATGAGGAGGCGATCGAGACGGCCGGCGGTCGTGACCTGCCCGTCAATTTCGAGTTCGTCGAGCTGCCCGCCCCGAGCGTGGCTGATGGCCTGTCGTGGCGCGTCGACGATCTGGAGAGTTGCACGGCGCTCTTCAAGTTGAAGCTGACCTGCATCCGGCGACCCGAGGGGTGGGCCTTGAAGTTCGACTACCACCCGGAAATGTACCGGCGACAACACATCGAGCGGATCGCCGGACATCTCGTCACTCTTCTAGCGAGCGCGGCAGGGAATCCCGACGCGCGCTTGGATCAGGTCGATCTCCTCGACGAGGCCGAACGGCGCGAGTTGCTCGTCACACTGAACGACACGACCACTCCGTATCCCGACGGTAAGTGCTTGCAGGATCTCTTCGAGGAGCAGGTTGCCCTCACACCGACGCAGACGGCGGTTGTGTTCGAGGAGCACGAGTTGTCCTACGCCGAGCTGAATGGGCAGGCGAATCAGCTCGCCCATGCGCTGCGCCAGCACGGCGTGGGCGCGGGTGTCCGAGTCGGGCTGTGCGTCGATCGGTCGGTCGAGATGGTAGTCGGCATGCTCGGCATCCTGAAGGCAGGCGGAGCGTACGTTCCCCTGAGCCCGGACCATCCAAAGCCGCGACTACTGCTCCAGTTGACCGAGGTCGAAGCGCCGGTCCTCGTCACGCAGGAGAAGTTTCTCGACCAACTGCCGGCTTTCGCGGGTCGCACGATCTGCCTCGACAGAGATCGAGACGCGCTTGGCGAGCAACCGGCGACCAACGCCGAGCGGATCACCACCCCCGAGCACCTGGCCTACGTGTTGTACACCTCTGTGACAAGTTGCAGCTCGAACGACAGGGTAACGCTCTGCAGTTCGCCACGGTCTCGACGATCACGGCCGACCTGGGAAACACCGTCATCTTCCCATCGCTGGTGTCGGGCGGATGCCTGCACGTCCTCGGATACGACGTGGCGACCGATGCCGACGCGTTTGCGAGGTATGTCGCGAAACGTCCCATCGACGTGTTGAAGATCGTTCCGTCGCACTTGAAGGCGTTGCTCTCGGCCGACTCCGGCGGAAAGCTTCTGCCGCGACGACACCTGATCATGGGCGGCGAGGCGCTCTCCTGGGAGTTTGCCGATCGCCTGCTCGAAATCGGTGCCCCCTGCCGGATCGTCAATCACTACGGTCCCACTGAAACGACCGTTGGCTCTCTCGTCTACGACGTCAGTCGGGGTGACCGGCGTCGTGGCGCCAGTCGCACGGTACCGATTGGACGGCCCATCGCCAATACCGAGGTCTACCTCCTCGACGAGCACCTGCAACCCGTTCCTCTCGGCGTTTCAGGAGAGCTCTACATCGGCGGCGTGGGCGTGGCGGCAGGCTATATCGGACGTCCCGAGCTCACCGCCGAGCGCTTCATACCGCATCCGTTCTCCAGCAACCCCGAGGCACGCCTCTACAAGACAGGCGACATCGCACGGTATGTGGCCGATGGCAACGTCGAGTTCCTCGGTCGCCGCGACCATCAGATCAAGCTGCGCGGTTTTCGCGTCGAGCTCGGCGAGATCGAGTCGACGTTGTCGATGCATCGCGTCGTGCGTGAAGCGCTGGTCGTCGCCCGCGAGGACGAGTCCGGCGATAAGCACCTGGTGGCCTACGTCGTCCCCGCCGACGACTCGCACACCGACCTCGACGAGCTGCGCCGGTTCACCCGCGAGCGGCTGCCGGAATACATGGTCCCCGCCGCCTGGGTCAGCCTCCGCTCCTTGCCGCTCACTCGCAACGGCAAGGTGGATCGCGACCGTCTGCCGGCTCCCGACCAACAGCACGCCGATCCAGGGCGGGCCTTCGAGGCGCCGCTCACGGACGTCGAACAGGCCGTGGCGGCGCTCTGGGCGCAAGTGCTCAAGCGCGAGCGCGTGGGACGCCACGACAATTTCTTCGAGCTCGGCGGGCACTCGCTGCTCGTTACGCAAGTCGTCTCGCGACTCCGCAGCGAGTTCCAGGTAGACCTCGCGCTCCGCACGATGTTCGAGCATCCAACCGTGGCGGGTGTGGCTCTGGCGATTGCGCAACAACATGCGGAACGAGACGAGCGAGACGCGCTCGGTCCCATGCTGGCTGAGCTCGAGGAGATTTCGGACGAGGAGGCGGAAAGACTATTGAAGACCGAGGCGCGGCCGAACGACTAGTGATGGGCCACTGAGGCCGGCGCGACGGGTACAGTAATCTGGAGGGTCGGTCATCGATCGGCGACGTGGGCGAGCGGTCGAGACACGAAGACCATCTCATGGAAACAAGCGAGACGAGCCAGGATTTCGCCGAGCGGATCGCCGGACTGTCTCCGGCGAAACGGGCGCTGCTCGAACGGAGGCTGAAAGCGAGCGGCCAATCGCCGCCGAGCGACGACGAGATCCGTCCGCGCGCGAGGCGCAGCCGCGCGCCGCTGTCGTTTCCGCAACAGAGATTGTGGTGGCTGGACCAGCTCGAGCCGGGAAATTCCACCTATAACGTTCCTCGCGCCATTCGCATGCGCGGCGCGTTGAACGTCGACGCGCTCGAATACGCGCTCGACACCATCGTTGCTCGTCACGAATCGCTTCGTACGACGTTCGCGCTCGACGCCGACGGAAGCCCTGTTCAACTCATCGCCGCGAGCGAGCCGGTCGCCATGCCGGTGGTCGAC
>JAIVJN010000038.1 GCA_020200025.1 Acidobacteriota bacterium
CCGAAGAGGCCATCGATGACGAAGCCTCCATCCGATGAGACGACCGCCGTGTCTGGTTCACGAAAGTCGACTGGCTGACCCTCGTGGACGAGCGAGGCGACGACTCGAGCTCCGCTGATGGCTTCGAGGTCGGGCGCGACGATGCGACCGGCCAACCGTCCTGCCGGCACGAGAGGGAAGTCGAGTTGCAGGGATCGGTCCGTGACAACGACGTTCTGCCACGCGACGAGAACGCCGTCGCCGGCGCGCACACGAGCCCAGACGAAGTACGGACCCGGCCGCAGCCGCTTGAAGCGCACGGTGCCGTCCGGCTCCACGTCACGCGGGCTGATGGCACGAGGCCGTCCTGCGGCGGCCGCGTTGATGAACAACTCGAGGGAATTCGACCGGAGAAGATCGACAGGTGCGAGGCGAAGCGCCAACTCGTAGACCGTGATCCGCAGCATGACCACGTCGGCGACCACGGGCGCGCCGCCGACGACGCGCACGCGGCGTGCGTTTCGCGCATCGGTCACCCCTGGGAAGAAAACGGTCGCGTAGTCGGGATGGTCGGCACTCAGCCCGCCGGGGGCAATGGCATCGTGTTCGACCTTGAGATGCCATTCGCCGGCCGGCACTCCAGGTACTTCGTACTCACCGTTGGCATCGGTCCGGATGGCGAGAGGCAGCGCGAGCAGCACCTGGTCGCCGGCCGGAATCGATCCGACCGAAACGCGACAGCCTGCGACCGGATGGCCGGCATCATCGGTCACGCGGCCGCGAATCGTGCCGGCCGCGTCGGCGGGTTGTGGACGGGTAGTCGTTTGCGCCGCGGCGGCCACGCGAACCGAGGTCGAAGGCAGCGCCGTCACGTCGAGGATGACCAGCAGGGCGAGCGTCCCCGAGACGCGCCGGCCCAACCAACGCGGCACGGAACGCACCTGCTCAACCCCAGGCACTTGGCACTTCACATTCGGCAAATGGCAGACTGCAACGGCGGGAGCTCGGCGGTCGGCAGCAAAGCGAACTGAAGCTGAACCTCGAGGCCATTGCTTCACATGCACTCGGCAGGGAGCATAACCATCACAGTGCGGAGGGCAAAGTGCAAAGTTCAGCAGCCCAGGTGCGACAGTGGCGCTGGGAAGAGTCTGCAGACGCGCATCGCCCCGCTTCTCAGCCCCGCCGTCAGCGGTTACACTTCGGGCATGAAGCGCCAGTCTGTGCTCATTCTGTTCGTCTCGCTGCTTGCCGCCTCGCCGATGGCGCAACCGGGCGGCGCGCCCCAGATCGAGTCGATTCGCCAGCAAGAGCTTCGCGCCGACTTGTTCTTCCTCGCATCGGACGCGATGCAGGGACGACTGACAGACACGCCGACCAACGGCCTCGCCGCCGACTGGATGCTCTCGCGCTTCGAGCGGCTTGGCCTCAAACCGGGTGGGCAGGGCGGATCGTTCGAACACCGCTACGCACTGATGACCGCGTCGCTTGGCGAGGGAAACGAGCTGGCCATCGGCGGCGCAGGCGCGACCCGGACGACACTGCGCGCCGGCCAGGACTTCTTTCCCCATCGTTTCAGCGCGAGCGCGACGGCGGAGGGCCGCCTGGCGTTTGCCGGCTTCGGCATCGTCTCTCCCGAACGAGGGCACGACGACTACAAAGATGCGGTGCGCGGTCGCATCGTCTTGCTACTCGACCGCGAGCCTGGCGTGGCGGATCCTGCCAGTCCCTTCGACGGTGTCGTGACGGCCGAAGTCGCGCAACCGATTCGCAAGGTGCTCGCCGCGCAAGAGCGCGGCGCCATCGGCGTCGTGTTCGTCGAGGACGTGCACAACCAAACCGGTGCACCGTCGAACTTCGCTGCGCAAGCGGCGACCTATTGGCCGGCGGAGCCGCCGCGCGTCGAGCGCTACACCCTGATGAAGTATGCGGAGCAGATTCGCATACCGGTCGTGCAGGTGTCGGTTGCGGCCGCGGAACAGCTCGTGCGCGGTGCGCCACAGTCTCTGCTGGCGATGGCACGGTCGGCCGAGACGCGGGGCGGAGTGACGCCCGTGCCGATCGACACGGCCGTGTCGCTCAGCACCAACGTCCGGCAGCAGACCGTCGCCGACCGCAGCATCGTCGCGACGCTCGAAGGCAGCGATCCGCAACTGAAGAATGAGCAGGTCCTGATCAGCGCGCACTTCGACCACGAGGGCGCCGACGGGCCGCGCATCTACAACGGCGCCGATGACGACGGCTCGGGGACGGTTGCGCTGCTCGCGATCGCCGAGGCCTTCGTGAAGGCGGCAGAAGCCGGACAGCGGCCGAGACGATCCATCATTTTCGCCGCGTGGAACTCGGAGGAACGTGGGCTACTGGGCGCCTGGGCGTACACGGAATATCCCGTCGTGCCCCTCGATCGGATTGTCGCTGTGTTGAACATGGACATGGTCGGGCGCAACGAAGAGGTCCAAACCGGCGGCGGCGGGCGGTTTCGCGGCCTCGAGGTGCAGACGGCGGAGTCGAATAACAATGCGACGAACGTGATCGGAACCGTCAGAAGTCCCGATCTTCGTGCCGCGCTCGACAAGTCCAATCAGGGCATCGGCCTCGAGCTCAAGTATCGCTACGACAACAATGTGTCCAACCTGATGCGTCGCAGCGATCACTGGCCGTTCATCCAGCGGGGCGTGCCCGGCGTGTGGGTTCACACGGGGCTTCATCCGGACTATCACACCGTGTACGACCGGCCCGAGAAGATCAACTACGTGAAGATGGAAAAAATCGCGCGCATGGTCTATCAAGCGAGTTGGGACCTGGCGAATGCAGCAGGCCGACCGAAGCTGCTGCCGCTCGGGCCCGGGTCGCTCCCGCCAACGGCTCGATGAGCGTGCTCGGGTGACCTGATGTCGGGGCGGGCCTTCGGCCTCTGCGCAACGCTTCGGCCTTCGCTCGGAAGCTACGGCGGACCGCGATAGCTTAAGCGACGGCTGGTCGGCGGACTGCCGTAGCCTTCGGCGGGAGGCTGGTCGGGCCGCCCGTAAACATGTCCCCACGCAGGCGCGTAACCCATTTATCGGCAATTTCTTGACGCTCGTCTCGCGAAGTCGATATCGTCGCTTGGACCGCTATGCGGCCCTCAACGAGGATGTTGTACCCCGTTGTGGATCCGCATAACGGTCCAGGCGTGCGGAGCGCGCCGAGAAGACAACGCGAACCAGCCGAGGGCATCGACCGAGCCGCATATCAAAGGCCGAGCCGTTGGCTGGTTCGTCCTATCGCACGTGTGAGGTCCATGATGACGACGATTCTCGGACGGTTCGCGGTGACGAGCGTCATTCTCGTCGGGACCATGGCGGGGACGAGTGCCGCCACCTGGCCAGAATGGCGCGGCCCGTCACGCGATGGTCGGTCGGCCGAGACGAATCTGCCGTCGAGTTGGTCGCCCGCGGGCGACAACCTTGGCTGGCGCATCCCCATCGGCGGGCGCTCGGCCCCGGTCGCCTTCGGCAATCGTCTCTACCTGTTGACCACGGCTGGCGATCCGGCGACGACGCAGGAGCGGCTGGTGGCGCTCGACGCCGATTCCGGAAAAGCCGTGTGGGAGCGTCGCTTCAGCATCTATCTGAGCGATGTGCCGCAGCACCGCTCGGCCTGGGCGTCGCCCGCTGTGGATCCCGAAACCGGCAACATCTACGTCTTCACCGTCGGCGCCGAGCTGGTCGCGCTTTCGCCGGAGGGCAAGACGATCTGGGATCGCTCGCTGCCCGAGGACTACGGCGCCGTCACCACGCACGGGGGGCGCACGACGTCGCCTATCATCGAGGGTGACAAGGTCATTCTCAACTCGCTGATCCTGGCATGGGGCGACTTGAACCGTCCGGGCAATCGTTACTTCGCGTTCGACAAGCGGACAGGACAGACGATCTGGATCGCCTCGCCGCAGACGAGGCACTACGATACGAACTACTCGACGCCGATCGTGGCCGACCTCAAGGGCGGCCGCTCCATCATCGTTGGGGGGACTGACGGTGCCTACCACGCCATCAAGGTGAACACCGGCGAAAAGGTCTGGTCCGTCGACGTCAGCAAGCGCGCCATCCTCAACAGCGCACTCTTCCGCGACGGCGTCGCCTACATCACGCACGGCGAGGAGAACATCGGCACCACCGAGATGGGAATGGTCGCCGCGCTCGATGCACACCGCACGGGCGAGCTGAAGGACGAGGCGTTCAAGTGGAAGACGCTCGGCTTCTTGCCAACCTTTGCGTCGCCGGTGATGGACGAGCAGTTGCTCTACACCGTGGACAATAGTGCCATTGTGGCCGGTTTCGAGCTTGCGACCGGCAAGCGCGTGTGGGAGCGTGGACTCGGCACTCTGCAAAAGGGGTCGCCGGTGCTTGCCGACGGCAAGCTCTATGTCGGCACCGAGAACGGCCGTTTCTACATTCTCAGGCCTTCGGCCACTGGCGTCGAGGTGCTCGACGAAGATTGGCTCGGTTCCCAAGAACGTCCGGAAGCCATCGTCGCGTCGCCCATCGTGGCCGATGGCCGCGTGTATGTCACCTCGATGGAGGCGATGTACGCGATCGGCACGCGGCGGCCGAGTGCGCCAACTGCGTCCGCTGCGGCCGGTGGGGGTCGCACCGTGACAACGGGCATCGTGATGGAGCCAGGCCCGGTCGCCCACGTGCAACTCTTCCCGTACGAGTCGCTGCTCGAGCCGGGTGGCAAGCAACATTTCACAGTGAAGCTGTACGACGCGCGCGGGACGTTGATCCGAGAGGAGAAGCCAGCGGCGGCCACGTGGTCGGTGGACCAGCTTACGGGCACGGTCACGGAGGGCGCCTACGTTGCGACGGCGCAAGGCTCGTCGGCGGGATTCGTCAAAGCCACCGTGGGCGGCGTCACCGGTCAGGCGCGCGTGCGCGTGATCGCGCCGCTGCCGTGGAGCTTCGATTTCGAAAACGCGAAAGGCGAAGGACCGCCGATGTGGTGGACCGGTGCGCCTGGCAAGGTGTTCCAACGGACAGTGGAAGGCGCCGGCCCGGTGCTCGTCAGGCCGCGTGACGACACGGTGGGTCGTCGCGCCAAGATCATGATGGGACCGGCGACGTGGGACAATTACACGATCGAGGCCGACGTTCGCGGCACGACCGCGCGTCGACAGCGTGGCGACGCCGGCATCATCAATCAGCGCTACGCGCTGGTGCTGTTCGGCAACGGCCAGAAGCTCGAGTTGCATCCGTGGCAGGCAGCCGACGAGATGACCGTCCGCACGCCGTTCAAGTGGGCACCCGACGCGTGGTACCGCATGAAGCTCCGCGTCGACAACCGGCCCGACGGGACCGCGCTCGTGCGCGGCAAGGTGTGGCCGACGAGCGAGGCGGAGCCCGCCGCCTGGACCATCGAAAAGGTCGATACGATTCCGCACCGCATGGGCAGCCCGGGCCTTTACGGCGACGGCATCTCAGAGCTCTACTTCGATAACGTCAAAGTTCATACGAACGACGCGGCCGGGTCGCGGTAGGAAACGAGATAGCCAACCGGGATGCTCTCATGTGACCCGAGTGCAACCCGGTTGGTTGTTGCCGTTCGCGTGAGGCGAGATCACATCATGAAAATTTCAGCGCTCGCTTCTCTCGTTGGCATCACCCTTGCCGTTCCCGCCGCCCTCTCCGCCGATTGGCCCATGTGGGGTGGTGCGCCCGAGCGGAACATGGTGTCGCCGATGAAGGGGCTGCCGACCGAGTGGGACGTGAAATCGGGCAAGAACGTCAAGTGGGTCGCCGAGCTCGGATCGCAGTCGTATGGGAATCCCGTGGTCGCCGAAGGCGTCGTCCTCGTCGGCACCAACAACGAGGCGCAGCGTGACGCGAAGCAGGGCGGCGACCGTGGTGTGCTGATGGCGTTCCGCGAGGCTGACGGGTCGTTCATGTGGCAGGCGACGTTCGAGAAGCTGTCTTCGGGGCGGGCCAACGATTGGCCGTTCCAGGGCATTGCGAGCTCGCCTCTCGTGGCCGATGGCGTGGCGTACTTCGTCACCAACCGCGGTGAAGTGATCGCCGCCGACCTCCAAGGCTTCCACGACAAGGAGAACGACGGCCAGTTCAAAGACGAAAAGCTCACCGGGCCGAACGATCCCGATTTTGTGTGGACGTTCGACATGATCGAGGAGGTCGGTTCGTTTCCGCACAACCTCTCGAATTCGTCGCCGGTTGCCCATCAGAACCTGATCTTCGTCAGCACGTCGAACGGGCAGGATGAGAGCCACGTGAACATCCCGTCACCGAATGCGCCGGCGATCATTGCGCTCGACGCAACCACCGGGAAGCTCGTGTGGGAGGACAACTCCGTCGAGGACCGGATTCTTCACGGTCAATGGTCGACGCCCTCGGTGGGCACTGTTGGCGGCGTCGTACAAGTGGTGCACGCACAGGGCGATGGCTGGGTGCGCGGCTACGAGGCGGTCACGGGCAAGAAGCTGTGGGAATTCGACACCAATCCGAAAGATTCGGTGTGGCCGAAGACGCGCAACGAGGTGATCAGCACACCGGTGATCTTCGAGAACGTCGTGTATATCGCCAACGGGCAGGATCCCGAGCACGGGGAAGGCGTCGGCCACGCCTATGCCATCGACGCGACCAAGCGCGGAGACATCACGGACAGCGGTCGAGTCTGGCACTACGACAAGATTCGCCGATCGATCTCGACGGCCGCGATCAAGGACGGTTTGCTGTATCTGGCCGACTTCAGCGGCTTTCTGCACTGCCTCGACCTGGCGACGGGTAAGCCGTACTGGGTCCACGACATGTTCGCGGCCATTTGGGGCTCGCCCATGCTCATCGACGACAAGGTCTACCTCGGCGACGAAGACGGTGACGTGACGGTGCTGCAGCACGGCAAAGAGCTGAAGATCCTCTCCGAGCAGAACATGGGCAGCTCGGTCTACGCGACACCCGTGCCGGCCAACGGCGTGCTCTACGTGATGAACCGCAATCAACTCTGGGCGCTTGCGCAGGGCGCTTCGCGGAAGCCGACGGCGCAGTAGAGTGCAAAGTGCAGGGTTCAGAGTTTGAGGGCAGCGTTGGATCCGTAGCGTTGGATTTCGTGAAGTATCAAGTCCAAATCTCACATCGGCCATCTCTGGACTCACGCTCCACAGTGCGCTCAACTCTGTACTCTGCACTCTGAACTGACATGAATCGCCGAGCCTTCCTGGGCGCTCTCAGCATGTCGCTTCTCGCGCGTCCTCTGAGCGCTCAGTCCGGCGCGTCCTCCGCGCCTGCCGACGCCTGGCCTCAGTTCCGAGGCTCACCGGCCCTCACAGGACTCTCCGCCGCGACCATCCCCTCTGCTCTTTCGCGCAAGTGGGTCTGGGAAGGCGGCGAGATCATCGATTCCTCGCCGGCCATCCTCGATGGAGTCGTCTACATCGGCACCGGGACGGGCGAGCTCGTGGCGTTGTCGCTGGCCGACGGCGCGGTTCGCTGGCGCTACAGAGCGGGAGAGTCGATCGGCGAATCGTCACCGGCGGTTGGCAACGGGCGGGTGTACATCGGCGATCTCACCGGCACCCTGCATGCGGTCAACGTCGCCGATGGCAAACCTGTCTGGACGGTCAAGACGCGCTCAGAGATCAAGTCGTCGCCCGTGCTCGTCGGCGACGTCGCGATGATCGGGTCCTACGATGGCAGCTTGTATGGCTTGAGCGCAAAAGACGGAACCGAGCGGTGGGTGGTCAAGACCGAGAACTACGTCCACGGCACACCGGCCGTGCTCGATGGCGCGGCGCATTTTGCCGGATGTGACGAGATTTTTCACGCCGTCCGCATCACCGATGGACGCGAGCTCTTCACGGCTTCGGCGACGGCGTACACGGGTGCCTCGGTTGCGCTGGCCGATCAAATGGCGTACTTCGGCACGTTCGACAATCAAGTGCTCGCCTTCGACCTGACGACGCGCACCGTCAAATGGCGCTACGAGCATCCCGATCGCAAGTTTCCGTTCTATTCATCGGCGGCCGTCTCGGGTCCGACCATCGTGCTCGGTGGACGCGACCGTATGGTGCACGCGCTCGACGCGGCGACGGGTCAGTCGCGTTGGACCTACATGACACGTGCCCGCATCGACTCGTCACCAGCCATCGCGGGCGGACGCGTCTACGTCGGGTCGAGCGACGGGCGCTTCTACGTTCTCGATCTGACCAGCGGCAAGGTCGTGTGGGAGTACGAGGACGGCGGCGCCCTCACCTCGTCGCCGGCGCTCGCCTCCGGGCGGGTCGTGGTCGGCTCGGGCGACGGCCGTGTGCTGTGCTTCGGTTAGCAGGCGGATGAAAAAGCCTGAACCTGAAGGCAGAAGGCAGAACTTCTGACTTCCGGTTGCGAGTTTTCAGCAACGGTTGGCCGGCGGTCACTCAGGGTTCGATTTATGATGAGGCATTCCCCAGGGAGGATTCATATGGCGTTCGCTCGGCTGGCTGCGATAGCAGCGGTCTCGATCGTGCTCACCGGATGTATCAACAGCGCGACGCTCATCCGGCTCAAGCCGGACGGCAGTGGGACCGTCGAACAAACGACGCTGATGAATACCGCCACGCTGAAGGGAGTGCTGGGTGGTCTCGAGGCGCAAGGGGCGAAGCCGGCGGGGCCCGTCTTCAATGAAGCCGACTTGAAAAAACAGGCCGAGCGGATGGGTGGTGTGACGTTCGTGTCGGCCGAGCCGGTGAAGGGCGCGAACGGCTTCGAAGGCATGAAGGCGCTGTACTCGTTTACCGACATCAACAAGGTCCGTGTCGATCAGGACCCGAACATGTCGGGCACGACGTCAGGCGGATCGTTTGCCGCCACCGAGGCGACGACGAAGAATCCGCTTGTCTTCACGCTGGCAAAGTCGGGCGACAATTCGCTACTCACCGTCACCTTCCCGGATCAGGTGAAAGGCGCGCCGGCGGCGGAGCCCGAGACGCCCCAGGGCGGACCAGACATGGCAAATCCGCAAATGCTGGCGATGATGAAGACCATGTTCGACGGCTTCAAAGTCGGCATCGATCTCGAGGTTGCCGGATCGATCGTCAAGACCAACGCCGACTATGTCAGCGGGTCCCGGGTGACCCTGCTCGAAATGGACCTTGGACAACTGCTCCAGGACGAGGCGAAGTTGAAACAGTTGCAGTCGAAAGTTCGGCCGGGCGCCTCGATCAGCGAAGTGAAGCCCTACCTGAAGGACATCAAGGGGATCAAGATCAACGACCCGGTCGTGACCGTCGAATTCAAGTAACCGGGCTCTGAGGCGAACCGGCGTCAGACCTTGCGCATCGCGCGCTGCTCGGGTCCATCAGACGTCCGCGCCCACCGCGTGCGACCGTGCGAGCGCAGGGTTCGACTGAGCTCGCTCTGAAGCCGGCTGCGGTGGAAGCCTTTCGTTCGCGTTGGCCGTACGCCATTGGCCGGATGCCGTGGTGAACTCCCGACAGCCGACCGCCGTCCAATCCGCCATGCTCGACGCTCTTGGCAACGACGTCCGTTACGCATGTCGTTGGCTGCTTCGCAGCCCCGGTTTCGCCGCCGTGGCGATCGCGTCACTCGGCCTGGGCATCGGCTTCAAC
>JAIVJN010000231.1 GCA_020200025.1 Acidobacteriota bacterium
GCGATCCAGCGGCATTCGCCAACTTTCCCGAATTCTTCGTGGCTCATGAGATCGCCCATCAGTGGTGGGGGCATGCGGTCGGCTGGAAGAACTATCACGAGCAGTGGCTGAGCGAAGGCTTCGCGCAGTACTTCGCCGCGCTCTACGCGCGCGAGCGACGTGGCGAAGAGGCGTTCCGCGACATTTTGCGGCAATGGCGGCGCTGGGCGTTGGATCAATCCGACCAAGGACCGGTGTATCTCGGATATCGGCTCGGCCACATCAAGGCGGACACGCGGGTCTTCCGCGCGCTCGTCTACAACAAGGGCGCCGGCGTCTTGCACATGCTTCGCCAGACCGTGGGCGACGAGGTCTTTTTCAACGGCATTCGCCGCTTCTATGCGGATAACCGCTTCCGCAAGGCGGGGACGAGCGACTTGCAGCGCGCGATGGAGCAAGAGAGCGGACGCTCGCTCGAACGGTTCTTCGAGCGCTGGATCTACGATGCCGCTCTTCCCAGGCTTCGCGTGTCGAGCGTCGTCGAGGGGCAGGATGTACTCGTGCGCGTCGAGCAACAGGGCGAGGTGTTCGACGTTCCCGTGCTGGTGACGATCTCGTACGCCGATGGGCGCTCGGAGGAACATGTGGTCGTGTCGAGTGACGCCTCTACGGAGGCGCGGCTGCCGCTCTCGGGCAGCGTTCGCCAGGTCGAGTTCAATCAGGACAGCGCCACTCTTGCGAATATCGAGAAGCGCTGACTTGGGGATTGGGTGAGCGAGGGAATGAAGGAATGAGGGAGTGAGGGAGTGAGGGAGTGGGCATCAGGGAATGAAGGAGTGTGGATGGTAAGATCGTGAGGGCCATGGAAAAAGTGACGTTGACCATCAACGGGCGGCAAGTGTCGGTGCCCAAGGGCACGCCGGTGCTGCAGGCCGCCATCGAGTCAGGCAGCCCGGTTCCGTACTACTGCTACCACCCAGGACTGGGCATCGACGCATCGTGCCGAGTCTGCCTGGTCAAGATCGAGAAGATGCCGAAGTTGCAGACGTCGTGCTCGACACCCGTGGCCGAAGGCATGGTGGTGCACACCAACGATCCGGAAGCGGTGGAAGGGCGGGCGGGCGTCTTCGAGTTCCTGCTCGTCAATCACCCGCTCGACTGCCCGGTGTGCGACAAGGGGGGCGAATGCCCCTTGCAGGACTTCTCCTACACGTTTGGCAATACCGAGAGCCGCATGGATTTCCCTCGGCGGACCTTCGACGGCGAGGGCGTGAAGGCGGATGTCGATTTCGGGCCGACCCTCATGCTCAACCGCAACCGGTGCATTCTGTGCACCCGCTGCGTCCGCTTCATGCGTGAAATCGACGGCGACGCGCAGATCGGCATCGTCGATCGCAGCAACGGCAGCGAGATCGCGACGTTCAACGAACAGGGCGTGCACTCGTCGCTCTCTGGCAATCTGATGGATGTGTGCCCGGTCGGCGCCATCACCACGCGACAGTATCGGTTCCGCTCGCGTCCCTGGGACAACCCCCACGCCGTCGACACCATCTGCACGCTGTGCTCGAAAGGGTGCAGCACGACCGCATGGATCAAGGCCAAGCCAGAGTGGGCGAAAGGCTCGCGCCTCATCCGCACGACGCCCCGCTACAATCCCGAGGTCAACGACTACTGGATGTGTGACATCGGTCGCTTCCAGTACACGTGGGTCGAGGGCGACGACCGTCTGCGTCGACCCATGGTCCGCGCCAAGGACGGCTCGCCGCAAGTGGCGACGTGGAAGGAGGCGCTCTCCCGCGTGCGTGACCTCCTCAACAGGGCCGGCCGCAACGATCCGGGATCGGTGCGCATGCTGACCTCGGCCCATGCCTCGCTCGAAGAGCTCTTTCTGCTGCGTCGGCTCGCCACCGATCTCAAGGGCGAAAGCGGCAGCGATCACGTGCACGTGGGCTGGCGCCGTTCGGAGAAGCGCCAACCCGCGCAGACAAGGTTCCGCATTCCGTCGACCGATGCACCCAATGTCCTCGGCGCCCGCGATCTCGGCCTGCCGATCGGCGATCCGGACGAGGCCAGCGTCACGGCACTCTTGACCGCGATCGATCGCGGCGCCGTCGCCCTGTTGTATGTCGTCGATCCCGGGCCCGAGGGATCCTTGGGCGACATGACCTGGCTCGTCGACGCACGCAAGAACGGCCGCTTGCCAGCCCTGGTCTACCAGGGCGTCTTGTCCACCGAGCTGGCCGCGATCGCCGACGTCGTACTGCCTGGCGCCGCGTGGGTCGAGAAGGATGCGTGCTACACGAACGACAAGGGCCGCGTTCAGGCCTCATCCAAAGTGATCCCCACGCCGGGAGAAGCGGTCGAAGACTGGCAGATCCTGACCAGCGTGGCGGCCACGCTCGGCCTGCCCTTCACCTACACGAGCTCGGCGCAAGTCCGGGCCGATCTCAGCGCCCGCATGTCCCACCTCCCGGCATACGCCACCCTCACGGACGTCAGCTTCAAC
>JAIVJN010000039.1 GCA_020200025.1 Acidobacteriota bacterium
CTGCGCATCTCGGAGAAGATGGCATCGCTGGGACTTCTGGCGGCCGGTGTGGCGCACGAGGTGAACACACCCCTGACCGGCATCTCGAGCTACACGCAGATACTGCTCGAACAGGCGGATCCCGACGATCCGCGCACGGAGCTGCTCGAGAAGATCGAACGTCAAACCTTCCGCGCCGCCCGTATCGTCAACGGCCTGCTGCACCTCTCCCGCCCGTCGGCGAGCGATCCCTCCGAGCGCACCGACGTCGACCTGAACACGGTGGTGGGCGACGTGCTCTCGCTGCTCGAGCACCAGTTCGTCAGGGCCAACATCAAGATTCGCCGCGAACTGTCGCCGCTCCCGGTTCGCGTCAGCGGCTTCGAGTTCAAGCTGCAGCAGGTGTTCTTGAATCTGTTTTTGAACGCCCGTGACGCCATGTCCCGCGGCGGCTGGCTCACGATTGCCACCCGCGTGGAATCGGATGAGGTGATCGCCGAGGTCTCGGACACGGGGACGGGCATTCCGCAGGAGCTGCTGGCCCGTATCTACGACCCGTTCTTCACGACCAAGGCCATCGGGCAGGGAACCGGTCTGGGTCTGTCGATCGCCTACGGCATCGTGCGCGAGCACGGCGCCGAGATTCAATGTGAGAGCCCTCCCGGACAGGGAACGCGGTTCACCCTTCGTTTTCCGCTGACGTCGGCGAGCCAGACGGCTTCGCCCCGCCACGGCACAGGGATGTAGCGTTATGCGGCGCAATGCTTCGGTCCTCGTCATCGACGACGAGGAGATCATGCGGGAGATTCTCGAGACGCTGCTGGCTCGCGAGGGCTACAGCGTGCGCCTGGCGGCCAGCGGCGCCGAAGGGCTCGATCTCGCCCGCAACCTGCCCTTCGATGCCGTCATTCTCGACGTGATGATGCCGGGCATGGATGGATTGCAGGTGCTCGATGAGCTACGCAAGATCGACGAAGAGCTGCCCGCGATCATGATTACCGCCTTCGCGTCGATGGAGAACGCCATCACCGCGATGAAGAAAGGCGCGTTCGACTACATCACCAAGCCCTTCAAGAACGACGAAGTGCTGATCGTCCTGCGCAACGCTGTCGAACGCCGCCGTCTCGTGGCCGAGAACGTCGCGCTCAAGCAGAACCTCCAGGCGCGTTATCACCGCTTCTCGGGGATCATCGGCAAGAGCTCGCGGATGAAGCAGGTCTTCGACCTGATCATCCAAGCGGCTCCCAGTCGGTCGACGATCCTGATCACAGGCGAGAGCGGTACCGGCAAGGAGCTCGTGGCGCGCGCCATCCACACGAACTCGCCACGCGCCGACAAGTCATTCGTCACGGTCAATTCCGGCAATCTCCCGCCCGACCTGCTCGAATCGACGCTCTTCGGGCACGTGAAGGGCGCCTTCACGGGCGCCGTCTACCCGAAAAAGGGGCTCTTCGACCTCGCGGACAAGGGCAGCATCTTCTTCGACGAGATCGGCAATGTCCCGCTCGAGACGCAGGCCAAGCTGCTGCGCGTGATGCAAGAACGCGAGTTCATGCGGCTCGGCGGCATGGAGACCATCCGCGTCGACGTGCGGATCATCGCGGCGACCAACGTCGACTTGAAACGGGAGATGGAAGACGGCCGATTCCGCGAGGACCTGTTCTACCGACTGCACGTCATCAGCGTCGTGTTGCCCTCGCTCCGAGAGCGGAAGGACGACATCCCGCTGCTCGTCCAGCACTTCCTCGAGAAGTACGGCGAGGAGAACGCGCGCGTGAACATCGAGCTCGCGCCCGAAGCGCTCGATCTGCTGATGGAGCACGATTGGCCCGGTAACGTGCGCGAGCTCGAGAACGTCATCGAGCGTGCTGTCGTGCTCAGCACGGGTTGCCGGATCGGCCCGGATCTCATCCCCGAGCACGTTCGGCGCACGCCCTCGTTCCAGGCCTGCTTCGCATCAAGCCGACGACACTGAACGAAATGATCAAGCGGTATGAGATCCGGCCACGTCGCAAGAAGATCTCCTCTGCGGCGGGATCGCCCGAGGCGGCGCCGCCCGAGTCGGGAGACGAGCTCGAGCCGGTCGGCAGCGAGACGGAATAGCCGTAGGCAACGGCTTCGCTCGTCCCCTCGGTTCCTTCGTGGCTTCGCGGTCTTCGTGTTATCTGGGAATGATCGTCGGAATGATCGTCAGCGTCCGCGAATCGCGCCGATCATCCGTTCGTACTTCGAGATGATGACATCCCACCGGTAGTTGCGCATCACGTATTCCTTGCCATTGCGGCCCATCCGGCGCCGCAGCCGATCGTCGGCCAGGAGTAGCGTCGTGCACGCGATGAACTCGTCGCGATCGGCATAAAACAGACCGGCGTTGCTCTTGAGGCAGTGCTCGACGAGGACCTCGCTGCGCGCGTTGCACAGCACCGGCGTGCCGACGGCCATCGCCTCGAGCGCCAGCAGCGACAAGCTCTCGAAGGGCGAGGGCACGACGACGATGGTGGCGGCCTCGAGGGCCTGAAGGCGCTCGCGCTCCGACAGGAGACCGGCAAACTTCACCCACGGGACTTCGGGCAACTGCATCAGCTTCATGCCCATGAGCGCCAGGACCGCGTCGCCCCCTTCCTCCTTGTAGCTGGTGAAATACTCGAGCAGCTCTTCGCATCCCTTGCCTGCGTCGATCCGGCCGCCGTAGAGCAAGAACTGTCCGTTCAGCCGATGGCGCCTTCGAAACGATGCGCCGCGTTCGCGGATGTGCACCGGCAGGTCGGCGCCGTTCTCGGTCGCGCGAGCCGGCTCGGCGGAGCCGAGGCCTCGAGACACGCCACCTTCGCGGCCCATCGAGCGATCGCGCTCGAGCGGTGCAAGATCAGCCGCCGGGTCGCGGTCGCCCTCGTCCTGCAGCAGATCGACGCCGCATCCGACGGTCTCCTCGACGGTCGCGCGAATGTCAAACGTAGTCTTGAGAAAGTTCTTCTCCACCTCGGTGTTGTACGCGATCGCCGCCGGCGCGCGGAAGACATCGCGGTAGATGCCGAGGTGAATGGCCGGCTCGTCGTGCGCCGTCGGAACGAGAATGCTCTTCGCCGGGTCGACTTGAACGCCGAGCACCGTGGGCGCGTACAAATAGGTGAAGAAAATCAGCACATCGTAGGACTGATGCTGCCGCTTCAGGTAGTCGAACAAGCCCGACGACCATGGCCCCTGCATCTCGAGCCACTGTCGCTCGTCCTCCGGCGAATGGGGGTGATGAAAGATCCGCTGCGAGTAGTCGTTGAAGGCGCGGATGTGGCGGAGCCGCGAGCTGGCAAAGCGACGGACCATGACGCCGCGAATGCGATCGGTGCCTTCCGGATACTCGTTCTTCCACGTCACGTAATCGCGCGCACACGTGGTGAGCACTTCCACGTCGTGACGCGTCGCGAGACGCTCAGCGATGAGCCGGCAGTGGTATTCGGACCCGCCGAGAATCTCCGCGCCGTATCGCTGTATGACGAACGCAATCTTCACGATGTCTCCACATGGATGAACGGACGGCGGTCCCGCTTCAGCAGCCCACCTCTTGCAACACCCGGATCAGATCACGCCGGATGCGCGCATCGCCGAAATCCTGCACTCGCCGCCGCTGACCTTCGATGATCTGACGTCTGAGCGCCTCGTTGTAAGCAAGCTCGCCCAGAAGCTCGGCCGCCATCTCCAGATCCTTGGGGAAGAAGGAGACTCCCGCGCCCCCGAGCGTGTCGGGCACGGCCGTCGACGCGTACGCCAGCACCGGCACGTCGGCGGCCATCGCTTCGAGCAAAGGCACGCAAAAGCCCTCGTGCTCCGAGAGCGACAGATACACGGTCGCGGTGCGATAGTAGGCGGCCAGATCGACATCGGACACCGGGCCCGTGAACAGGAATCGGTCCGAGGGCATCTGATACTCGAGCACCAGGGCGCGGACCATGTCGTAGTAGCGCGGCACGCCGTCGGTGCGACCGACGAAGACGAACCGGTACGCCGTGTCGACGTAGCGCTTGTAGTGCTCGGCAAGGCGGATATGGTCCTCGATCTTCTTGTTCGGGACGATTCGTCCGACGAACAGGAAGTTCGTCAGCCCGTCATCGAGGAACCGTTCGAGGGCGGGCCGCCGCGGCGCCCCGAGAATTCGCTCCGGTTCAATGGCAATCGGGAACGTGCCGGTGCACGGAAATCCGAGACTGTCGAGCTCCCGGCGATTGAACTCCGAGTCGCCCAGCGCCAGGTCGGTGAACCCTACCAGCGTGTCGAGATCCTGCCGGCTCAGGGCGGCAAGGCGAAAGATCGCCGGATCGTACGGTGCGAAGAAATGCGCCGGCGTGACGTTGTGGTACTGCACCACGCGGCGTCCCTTCAGGCGTGTGAATGCCTCCGTCATCGACGATACCAACGCGAAGTGAAAGATGGTGACGTCGCCGGCCGTCGACGCGACATCCGTGAATGGCCGCACGTCGCCGTTCAATTCCTCGTCGATGGTCAGCGCGAAGAGCTCCGACTGATGACCAAGGCCCCGGAGCAGCGCACGCACGCGGCGTGCGGAGTCGCCGATGGCGTCCCCCTTGTGGGCGGCGGGTACCCACTGGTTGACGATCATGGCTCGCGGCTCGCAGCTCGCGGATCGAGGCTGGTGGCTTGAAGGCCCGAAGGCTTGACGGCGTCCTCCTTGGGCAGCGCCTCGAACGCCGCCGGCCGATAGAGCCTGAGCTCGTCGAGCTCTTCAGAGAGCGCGACTTGATTCCAGAAATCGAACGCGACGGCCGGGTGAACGCGCCGCGGACGGCCGCGCACCTGATCGACGAACTGAAGCAGTTGGGCGCCGAAGTCTCGTGCCTCCATCCGGTCGAGTGCCCGATCCTGTCCCTCGACGATGCGCGCACGGAGCGCTCGGTCGCTGACCAACTGATCGACCAAGGCCGCCACGTGCATCGGCTCCTTGTCGGTATACAACACGCCGGCGCCGTCCATGGTGGATGGCACGGCGGCGGCGGCGTAGGCGACGACGGGCACCCCCATGTGAAACGACTCGACCAGGGGCACGCAGAAGCCCTCGTGCTCGCTCGCGCACAGGAAGACGTCGGCAATCTCGTAGAACGCCGCCAATTCCTCGTTGCTGACATGGCCGAGGCAATAAACGTCCGCCACGCCGAGCGTGGCGATGAGCCGGTGCAGCATGGCGAGGTACCGATCGAATCCTCCGTACGACCCGACGAGCAACAGCCGCGAGCGTGGATTGAACCAACGCTTGTAGGCGTGAAAGAAGCGAATGACGTCCTCGATGCGCTTGTTCGGGATCAGGCGACCGACGAAGATCAGGTTGGCCCAGTCGTCGTCGAAGGCGCGGGCGTGCATGTCGTTGGGCGGACCGGAGAGATGCGAGAAATCGGGTACGACGGGCAGGACGCCTGTGGGATCGAAGCCGAGAGCTTCCAGTTCTTGGCGGTTGTATTCGGAATCTCCCAGCGCCAGATCGCATCGCTGCCGATAGAGCGCCAGCTCGCGACGGCCGAGAAAACAGAGCTGGACGAGCAGTGGGTGCACGTCGACGAAGTATTGAGGCGGCGTGATGTTGTGGTAGACGAGCACCATCCGCTCGGGCAGCGCGTAGGCAATCCGCGAGGCGCGCGATCCAATGGAAAAGTGGTGGATCAGAATGTTGTCGGGATGGCTGCCGGCTTCGAGCTCGCGATAGTCCGTGGTCAGGTGCTCCAGTCGCGCGTCCGCCGTCTCGACGAAGATCTCCGAGGCGTAGCCGGCCTTCTGCAGCACCCGCTGAATGCCGAGCACTTCGTGTCCGATTGCGTCGCCGTAGCCGAGCGTCGCCAGCACCTGATGAATGGCGATCGTGCTCACTTGCCGTTCGGCCTCCGCTGCCGGCGATCACGCGAGCGGCGGCGCCCGTCGTGTCGCGCCGGCGAGCCAGCCGGTCCTTGCTGCGCTGAGTCCGGCCGGGGCGCAACTCGGCCGCGCTCCAGCGCACGTGGAGGACCAGGATGAGCATGGGACGGCCGATCGATCGGCGCGGGAGCAGCGGTGGGTCGCCCGGTCGGTGTGACGAGCGGGCGTATCGGCGGTGGCTCCTCACGCGCCGGCGACGCTCCGGTGGCGAGCGTCCGGACGATCGCGCCCGCAGGCGGCACGTCGCGTCGTCGTCGAGCAAACCATCCCGGCAGCGCCTCCATCGCGCTCGATGGCGTCTCGCTCGACAGACGCTTGAACATGTCGAGGTATTTGGCTTCGATCACAGGCCAGCTGTAATGGCGTTCGAAGTAGGCTTGGCCGTTGCGGCCGAGTGTAAGCGCCAGCGTGCGGTTGGTATCCAGCGTCCGCAGCGTCTCGAGGAACTCCTCGAAACCCTCGTAGTACAGCCCTCCGTTGCTGCGGATGCTCTGCCCCTTGAGCACGTCGCAATGCGCGTTCGCCAGCACAGGCTTGCCGAGCGCCCACGCCTCGAGGGCGACCATCGACAGGCTTTCGAGATACGAAGGCATCACGAGCAGCTCGGCTGCGGCCATGGCGTCGAATTTGTCCTGGTCGCTCAGGAAGCCCAAATGGTGGATGCGAGGGTGCTGCGGGATCGGGATGATCGGGGTGCCGATGAGCACCAGATGGAGGCCCTCGGCGAGCTCTCGCGCATAGCGCTCGAAGAAGGTGAAGAGCTCGCCGCATCCCTTGTTCTGGTCGATGCGGCCGACGTAGATCGCGAAGCGCTCGCGGAAATCGAACTGCTGACGAAAGCGCCCTGGGCTCGTCCGCTCGGGGATCTCGGACCCGATGCCGACGACAACCCCCGGCACATCGTCGTTTCCCGCCACGCTGTGAATCAGCGCGCGCTCTTCGAACGAGTTGTACATGAGCGCGCGGACGCCCCTGAAGATCGGGCCGAAGATTGAGAGGCCCAACGCGCCGTCTCGTTCCGCCGTGGGGACAAGGATCGCCTTGTCCGGTGCGGCTCGCGAGCCATGCCAGGCGTGATAGTAGCGAAAGCTGAAGAAGAGGAAGAAGTCGTAGTCTGCGCGATTGGCGCGGATGTACTCGATGAGCGCCGGACTGGCCGGCCCTTCCGCCTCGAGCCACGCGAGCTCGTCTCGAACCGCATGGATGTGGTCGAAGACGAGTTGCGAGCGCTGTCCGAACTCTTCCGGATCGCGCTCGCGCACGACAGGGAAGCGTCGAACGGTGACGCCGCCAAGTGTTTCGGCACCCGCATCGAGCTCATTGCGCCACGAGATGTAGTCTCTCGCACACGTCGTCAACACCTCCACGGTGACATGGCGCGCAAGGTGTTCGGCGACATATCGCGCATGGAGCTCGGCACCGCCGTTGATTTGGGCGCCGTAGCGCTGGACGACGACCGCGACCTTCACTGCGAGTCGCGTTCGCGGGGCTCGACCCTCTCCGACGCGTCTCGATCTTCGTGATGATCTGGGCCGGCGACATCGTGCCCGTTGATGTCGGCCTCACGGGCATCGTCGGCGGTGTCGGCACCGGCAACCGGACCGGTCATGGCTTCTGGCCCGGACGATCCCCTGCGGCCGCGGCGCCGCCGGCGCCGGCGGCGAGCTGCCGCGTCACCTTGCTGTGGGAGCGGCCCTGACTGGGCGGGAGGGCCGACCGAGTTGTCTCCGTCCGCTGCAGCATCGGCAAAGGTGTCTATCGGCTGTGGGTCGCGCGGCCCCAACGCTTCGGGGCGATACTGCACGACCCCTTCGAGCGCCCGTACCCTCCGTTCGCTGAAATCGAGTCGGCTCGACAGCGACTCGACGCGCATCCGCTGATTCTTCACCTCGATGCTCATGCGCGTCGTCTCGAGCACCAGGTTGTGCAGCACCTCGTAATAGAGGGCGTTCCACTCGGCGCGAGCCCGGTCGAACTCGATGCGGCGCCGCTCGTCGCGCTTCAGCAGGTCGAGGTTGAACTGCGCCTGCGTGTGCAGAATCTGATTGAGCGTGTTTGGATTGAAGAACAGCTTGAGCACCGGCCGGAGCAGTCGTCGAATGACCCGCAACGCACCGCGGTGAGACTCGAAGAGCGTCTGATCATCGAAGAGGTACGGTGGCTGCACGGGCGGCGGATCGGCCGGCAGCGCCGGACGGCTCTTGCGAAACTGCTCGAGGAGATCCGATCGCAGGTTCTTCGGATCGAGGAACTTCTCGAGGCGCACGGTTGCCAGCTCACGAACGTGCTCTTCGGTGTAGTCGACACCCCGCTTTTCGCGGATGCGCGAGCGGATTTGACGCATGATCTGTTCGACGTCGACCGACTCGGAGCGAATGTTGAACTCGGCCATGGTTCACATCCTCATGCTGCCGATCGGGGCGCGTGGCGCCGCCGACGGCTGACGAACTCGGGCGCTTCCTTGATGCAGGTGCCGAGGATCCCGACGGAGCAGGCGAGCGCGCGTAAACCGGTTGTTCTGACCTCGGAAGCCGCATCACCGACCCCGGCATAGCCGTCGTCGTTCGGGGTCAGCCGCTCCCAGTTTTGGAAAAGCCGCCCCCAAGGGCTCGCCAGCACCTCGCGCATCAGGCGCTTTGCCTTCATCGGATACCAGAAGCTGTCGTGATAGAGCACGCTCGCGATGTACGCCCACGGCGCGAGCACCGTTCTGAGCGACCACTCGATGGGCCGGCGGAGGGGGCCCCAATAAATGTGATGCTGCATGCGCGAGGCGAAGGTCATGCGCTTGAACGGTCCTACGAAGTGCCAGTTCTCGGCTGCCGCCTCTCGGTCGCCGACGATCTGAATCTCTCTCGGATCGCCGCATCCCAGTCCCCGCTCGTGCGCCAACCGGATGTACCTGATCGACAGCGGATCCATCCCCATCAACTTCGCCGCCACGGCGTCGATCGCCACCTGATCGGCGCTCGCGAGGATGACGTTCTTGGCATAGGGCACCATGCAACGGGGACCAGGCCCATCACCGGCAAAGGTGCCGTCCATGACCGCGAAGATGCCGCGGTGAATGCGCTTCTGAATCATCAGCAGATCGACCAGCGTTTCGTGGATGACCGGGTGCGTCCAGTGGCGTCGCTCGTTCAGCAAGCCGCCGAACGCGTTCTTCATTGCGCCGGTGGTGGTGGTGAAGACATGCGTCTTGACGGTCGGCAGGTGGACGATGTTCTCCCCGATGAATCGGCGAGGGATCATGAAGCCGTCGGGATACACCTGGTTGAGGCAGATGAAACGGTCGGCCAGATCGCCGACGGCGTCGCGGATGTGAATCCACTCCTCGTCACCTTCGTAGAGGTGCACGTTCCGGATCCCATGCGACTCGACGACCGGAAGCTGCTTGTTCTCACGCTCCCCCAAATGCGCGTCGATGACCACCGTTCGATTGTGGCAAGCATGGATGAGCGCGGGATCGAAGCCGTCGCGCTTCATGGCATGGATCACGCCGTCGAGCTGCCAGGGCGGTGTCGACGATCCGGGGAAGAAGAAGTGCCAGGAGATGTTTACCTTGAGCGCGGTATCCACCTCCTTCGAGAGCACATCCTGATAGCCGGCGAGGTTGAGCAGCTCGTGATAGTCACGCCGCACGGTGGCGGGTGAGGTGCGCAGGATTGCGACCGTTGAACGTGCCATAGCCCTCTTCTGTCGGGCCGCCGTCAAGGGACGGCCCCTACACGTAGCGGCCGCCCTTGCCGGGCCCCGGCGCGCACGCCTGCGCGCTGGGGTGGCCATTAGGACGGCCGACGAACAGAGGTCTACAACCCGATCGGTCGATAGATGATGGCGATGACTGCCAGGCCCCAGAGCGCCACGCACCCGAGCAGCGGACGATCTGTCAGAAGCATCTCCGAGGGACTTCCGCCGCCGTGCTTGCGGTGCACGAGGTAGAGGTAGCGAAAGATGCCGTAGATCGGAAACGGCGTCGTCAGCACCAGCAGGTGCGTGCCGAACCGTCCGATCGTGTCTGGGCTCGTGCAGTAGATGATATAGGCCACGAGCGTCGACGCCGTGACCACGCCGATCATCTGATCGAGCAGATACGGGCTGTATTCCTCCAAAATCCGACGATGGCCGGTTGCCCGGTCGGCAAGCAGCGTCACCTCGTGTCGCCGTTTGCTCAGCCCGAGAAAGAGCGCCAGCAGCATCGTGCAGACCAGCAGCCAGTCGCTGACCGACACGTGAATGGCGACGCCCCCCGCGGCCGCGCGCATGGCGAATCCGACAGCGATGGCCAACACGTCGACGATCACGACGTGCTTCAGCCAGCGCGAGTAGACGGCGAAGAGCGTCAGATAGCCGGCGCCGATGAGGCCCACTCGAGGCTCGAGCCACACCGCGCCTGTCAACGCGATCGCACCCAGCACGACCGCCCACACAAGGGCGGTCGTCGGCGCGAGCACGCCTGAGGCAATCGGCCGCCGCGCTTTCAGCGGATGGCTGCGATCGACCTCGCGATCCGATACGTCGTTGATGAGATACACGACTCCGGAGAGCACGCAGAAAATCAAAAAGGCCGCCAGTGAGCGTCCCACGGCGGCCGGCTCAAACAGGCGGCGCCCGAAGATGAGTGCCGCAAAGACGACCAGATTCTTCGTCCACTGTTCCGGCCTCACCGAGCGGAGAAGGCCGGCCAACGGGGACGCACTCGCCACGTCAGCCCGTGAAGCTCTTGACGGCCTCTGGCTCCGTGTCGAAGGTCTCGAACACCGTCAGCAGCTTGGTGATGGAGAGGAGATCTTCGATGCGCTTGGTCAGGTTGAGGAGCTTCAGACTGCCACCTTGCCGGCTCACCGTCGTATACGTGCGCACGATCTCGCCGAGTCCCGCCGAATCGATATACGGCACGCCCTCGAGGTTGAGGATCAGCTTCTTGCGTCCGTTCGCGAGCATGCTGTTGATCTTGTCCTTCAGCAACTCGTCCCCTTCCCCGAGCGTCATCTTGCCTCTGAGGTCGAGCACCGTGACGTCGCCTACCGTTCGTTCGGCGATCTCCATGCCGGATATCCTCCCCGCCAGCCTCGTCACGCGTGAGGCGTGACAGCAGGAGTACTGCTAATATTCCTCGAAAAACGCAGGATTTTGCGCCTTCGACGGCCAAAATCTTACCACAGCTTGCCGTCCAGCCAAGGGCCTTGCCATTGATACCGTGTTCCATCGGCCCTTGGCTGGTTCGCGTGTCTCTCGGGGCGATCCACGCGCCGGGACCGTTACGCGGGCCCACAGCGGGTACAACAATCCTCGTTAGGGGCCGCATAGCGGTCCAACCGGACCGCGTCAACCAGCACTTTCCGCTTGAAGCGTCGGAGCGCGCTTTCGATTGACTCGCCCTCCTGGATCTTCACCTCGGCCATCGTGATTCACCTCCTCTCGACCTGGACATGGGCCCGGTGCCGCCAATGGCGCGGGCCGAATATGTTAGGCTATCACAAAGCGATTCGCCCCACTTTTCCAGCCGCAAGTCTCTCCAACTCAAATAGTTAGGCTCACGAGCGGATGAGAGTTCTGATCGTCGGATCGGGCGCGCGTGAGCACGCACTCGCCTGGAAGCTGCAGAGCGAGGAGGTGGCCGCCGAGGTGGTGTGCGCACCGGGCAACTCGGGCTTGGCGCGACGTGTTCGCTGCCTGCCTCTCGATCTCTCCGACCCGCGCGCCGCGCTCGACCTGGCTCGGGCCGAGCGGATCGACCTCACCATCATCGGACCCGAGCTGCCGCTGGCGGCGGGCGTCGCCGACGTTTTCGCCGCGGCCGGCCGCCGGCTCTTCGGCCCCAGCCGCGCCGCTGCCCGGCTTGAAACGAGCAAAGCCTTCGCGAAGGATTTCATGCGGCGCCATGCTGTGCCGACGGCGCGTTACGTTGTCTGCGACTCGGCCGAGGCCGCCCGCACGATCATTCGATCCCACGAGCTCGGCGACCGGGTGGTCGTCAAAGCCGATGGTCTCGCGGCCGGCAAAGGGGTCGTCGTGGCCGACGATGCGGAGCAGGCTGAGTCGGCGGTCGCCGATGCGATGGAGCTGCGCCGGTTTGGCGACGCCGGCACGCGCGTCGTGCTCGAAGAGCGCCTCGAGGGTGCGGAAGTGTCGTTTTTCGCCCTCGCGGACGGCGTCCGCGCCCTTCGGCTGGCGACCGCGCAGGATCACAAGCGCGTCTTCGACGGCGACGAGGGGCCCAACACCGGCGGGATGGGCGCCTTCTCTCCCAGCCCGCTCGTCGAGGCCGACCTGGCCGCCCGCATCGAGCGCGACATCGTCGGACCCGTGCTCGCGGGGTTGACGCGAGAAGGCACGCCGTTTCGCGGGTTGCTCTATTGCGGCTTGATGCTGACCGCGGATGGTCCTCGCGTCATCGAGTTCAACGTTCGCTTCGGTGACCCTGAAGCGCAGGTCGTCCTCCCCGGGATCGATGAGCCGCTGGCACCGCTGCTGTGGGCGGCTGCCGACGGCGCGCTGACCGCCACCCGTTGCGCGACCGTCGCCGATGCGCACGTCGGAGTCGTCCTCGCCGCGCACGGCTATCCGGATCATCCGCGGAGCGCTCAGGTCATCACGGGCCTGGCTCGGCTGGAACGAGAGTGCCCGGACGTGCTGGCGTTCTTCGCGGGCGTGACGTCGCGGGGCGAGGATCTGGTGACGTCGGGCGGGCGGGTCATGACGATTGTCGGCCGCGGTGCCTCAGTCGAGGCGGCAGCAGCGCGCGCCTACGAAGGCGTCGCGCGGGTGCACTTCGCGGGAATGCACTTTCGCAAGGACATCGGAGCAAAAAGACAACACGAAGACCACGAAGAAGACGAAGGACGCACGAGGAAGGCAACCTAAAGTCTTGTCTTCGTGGCCTCCGCGATCTTCGTGTTGTCTTAGAACGCGGATGCGAGGCGTTGGCCCGCCGACTGCCGCTGCCCCTCCACGATGAGCTGTCCGCATGCCGCGCGGATGTCACGCCCGCGGCTCTTGCGCACCGAGACATTGATGTAACGGTCCGCCAGCGTTTGCGCGAAGGCGTCGACGCGCGCATCGGACGGTCGCTCGAACGGCAGACCCGCGGCCGCATTGAACGGGATCAGATTCACTTTTGCCTTGATCCCCGTCAGCAGTCGCGCGAGACGATGGGCATCGGCAGGGCTGTCGTTCACGCCGTCGAGGAGCACGTATTCGAAGGTGATGCGGCTTCGCTTGCTCAGCGGAAAACGTCGGCAGGCCTCGAGGATGTCGTGGAGCGAGTATTTCTTGGTGGGTGGCACGATGGCGGCGCGCTGCTCCTCGGTGGTGGCGTGCAGGGAGATGGCTAGGTTGGGCATCACCGGCTCGTGCGCTAGGCGATCGAGCATCGGGACCAGACCCACGGTGGAGAGCGTCACGCGCCGGGGGCCGACGGACAACCCATGCTGATCGTGCAGGATGCGCAGCGCCTTCATCGTGGCGTCGTAGTTGTGCAGCGGCTCGCCCATCCCCATCAGGACAATGTTGAAGGAATGGTCGAGGAGGCCGGTGGCCGCGGCGAGCACCCGTACCTGGCCGGCGATCTCGGCCGCGTCCAGGTGCCGGACCAGGCCCATCTTGCCGGTGAGACAGAAGGCGCACCCCATGGCGCATCCCACCTGCGTGGAGAGGCAAAAGGTCTGCGACGGCGTATCCGGGATGTAGACCGCCTCGATCTGTCGGCCGTCGCTCAGCCCGAGCACGAGCTTCATCGTGCCGTCCTCGGAGATCTCGCGCTTCACGACCGCCGGCGTCGAGATGTCGAAGCGCTCGGCCAGTTGGGCACGCGTGACCTTCGAGAGGTCGGTCATCTGCGCGACGTCGGTGACACCCTTTCTCCAGATCCAGCGAAAGACCTGGCGGGCGTGGAACGCCGGCACTCCGTGCTCGTGGAAGAGCGCCTCGATCTCCTGGCGCTCGAGGCCGGCCAGGTCGATGCGGCCGGAAGGGCTCATCTTGCTTGGGTAGGGCGGTCGGTATCGCGGGAAGCGTCGAGCCGGACCAAAACGGGGAACCCCAAATCATAACACAGCCCAAGTGTGGCGGCGCTGGTATTCGAGTGCTATGCTGAGAAGGGGTTGGGCACTCGAGGCCCCGCCACTCACGCCCTTCCCCAAGCACCCGTGACCGATCCCCGTATTCGCCGAGAAACGCTCTCCCACGGAGTCCGCCTCGTGACGGAAACCGTGACCCACGTGCGCTCCGTGTCGGTGGGTGTGTGGCTGCGTCGTGGCTCACGCCACGAGCCCAGCGAAAACACAGGCATCGCCCATTTTGTCGAGCACATGCTCTTCAAGGGGACGGCCACGCGGAGCGCGGAGGACATCGCGCAACAGGTGGACTCGATTGGCGGGCAGCTCGATGCCTTTACCTCGAAGGAATACGCTGGCTACTACATCAAGGTGCTCGACGAGCATCTGCCCCGCGCCGTCAACCTGCTGGCCGATCTGGTCAGCCGGCCGACCTTCTCCGCCGACGAGCTCGAGCGCGAGAAGAAGGTCGTGCTCGAAGAGATCAAGATGGTGGAAGACACGCCGGATGATCTCGTCCACGAGCTCTTCGCCGAGCGGTTCTGGAGCGGACATCCGCTGGGACGTCCGATTCTCGGCACACCCGACAGCGTGAGCAGCTTGGACCGGCCGACCTTGCAGCGCTATTTTCGAGACGCCTACGTCGCGAACAACTTCATCGTCGTCGCCGTCGGGAACTTGGACCACGAGCGGCTGCGTGATCTCATCGAGCAGGAATTCACGCACGTGCCGCCCTCGGGCGCCGCAATCGACGATCATCCGCCGACCGTCTCTTCGTCCGTCGAGGTTCGGCAGAAGGTGCTCGAGCAGAGCCACGTGTGCCTTGGTACCGTCGGCTTGCCCCAAATGCACCCCGACCGGTATGCCGGCTACGTGCTCAACACGGTTCTGGGTGGTTCGATGAGCTCGCGGCTGTTCCAGAACGTTCGCGAGAAGCGCGGCCTTGCCTACGCGGTCTTCTCGGGCATGAGCGCGTATCAAGATGTGGGCGCGCTCAGCGTATATGCCGGATGCGCGAACAGCGCCGTGGCGGAGCTCATCGACGTGGTGGTCGCCGAGATGCGTCGCCTCGCGGACGAATCCATCCCGGAGGAGGAATTGCGCCGCGCGAAAGATCATCTCAAGGGCTCGCTGATGCTCAACCTCGAGAGCACGTCGAGCCGTATGTCCCACCTTGCGCGGCAGGAGCTCTATCAAGACGTGTCCGACGGACTCGACGCCATGCTCGCCGAGATCGAGGGTGTCTCGACCGATGCCGTCAAGGATCTGGCCAGAGCACTGTTCACGGTTCGGCCGCTCGGCATCACCGTTCTGGGGGACGTGAACGGGCTTCAGGTCTCCGAGGCACAGCTCGCGATGGCATGATTCCGCGTTACACACACCCTGAAATGGGTCGCATCTGGAGCGACCGTCGGCGCTACGAAACCTGGCTGCAGGTCGAGCTCGCCGCCGCGGCTGCCATGGCAGACGCTGGGATCGTGCCGGCCGATGCAGCCCAAGCGCTCGCCGATACCGCCGCCATCGACGTGGCGCGCATCGAGGCCATCGAGCAGGTCACCCAACACGACGTCATTGCCTTCACGACGGCGGTGGCCGAGAAGGTCGGGCCCGCCAGTCGCTGGCTTCATTTCGGCCTCACCTCGTCGGATGTCGTCGACACCGCACAGGCGCTGCAGATGGTCGAAGCCTGCGACCTGGTGCTCGTGAATCTCGCAGCCTTACAGAGCGCAGTCCAAGCCAGAGCCTTCGAGCACCGCCGCACGGCCATGATTGGCCGCACCCACGGTGTTCATGCCGAGCCCATGACGTTTGGCTTGAAACTGGCGCTCTGGTATGCAGAGATCGGCCGCGCCATCGGCCGGATGGCTCGCGCGCGCGAAACGGTGCGCGTCGGCAAGATCTCCGGCGCCGTCGGCACGTTCGCGCACCTGGATCCATCCATCGAGGCTGCTGTCTGCCGGCGTCTTGGGCTCGAAGCCGCGCCGATCTCGTCGCAGGTCATTCAACGCGATCGTCACGCCGAGCTGCTCACGACCTTGGCAATTACGGCGGCGACGCTCGAAAAATGCGCCTTGGAGATTCGCGGGCTGCAAAAAACGGAGATCGGCGAAGTCGAGGAACCGTTTGCCAAGGGCCAGAAGGGCTCCTCGGCCATGCCGCACAAGCGGAATCCAATCGGGTGCGAACAGATCGTCGGTTTGGCTCGCCTCGTGCGCGCCAATGCCATGGCGGCCCTCGAGAACGTGGCGCTATGGCACGAGCGAGACATCTCTCACTCGTCCGTGGAGCGGGTGATTCTCCCGGACAGCTTCATCGCCCTCGACCACATGCTGCGGCGCTTCACCCGGATCGTGCAGGGCATGGTGGTCTACCCCGATCGCATGCGCGAGAATCTCGCGCGTTCGCGCGGCATCGTCTTTTCGGGCCAGGTGCTCCTCGAGCTGGCGCGGCGCGGCGTATCGCGCGAGCAGGCCTACGAGTGGGTCCAGCGAAACGCCATGCGGTCGTTTGCCGAGCACCGGGACTTCAAGTCGCTGCTGCTCCAGGATCCCGACGTCGTTGGCGTATTGCCGCCTGCCGAGATTGAGAGGGCGTTCAATCTCGACGAGCAGCTTCGAAATGTCGACGCGGTGTTCGCGCGGGTGTTCGCAGCCCCGGCGCCGAAGCCTGTCGTCGCCGCGGTGGGGCAGTCGTCGTAAAGGGCGGCTGACTTCAGGTTGCCGGGTCTTCAGGAACCTGTCAGCCGACCTGGAGGACATATGCGAGCCCGTGTTTACGTCACGCTCAAGCCATCGGTGTTCGATCCGCAGGGGCGGGTCGTCGCCGATGCGCTTGTGAGCCTCGGGTACGATGATGTGCGAGATGTGCGACAGGGGAAATTTTTCGAGGTCGAGCTCGACGGTCTCGAGACTTCCGAAGCCAAGTCGCGCGTGGCCGAGATGGCCGACAAGCTGCTCGCCAATCCCGTGATCGAGAGTTATCGCGTGGAGATTCTCGACCCGGTCGGCCACACGCCTGTGCATCCTCGACCGCTCACGGCTGCGCAAGGCGAGGGATCGTCACGAGAATCGTCGAGCGACGGTCTGGGATCCGTGGCGCACCCCGCCTCCGGGCCGGTCGGCTCCGTCGATCATGAACCGAGCGGCTCGACCAACCGGGGGACATCGTGAACTTTGCCGTCGTCGTGTTTCCAGGGTCGAACTCTGATCGCGATGCGTGCCATGCCGCGCGCGCAGTCCTCGGCGTGCACGCCTCGCTCGTGTGGCACAAAGAGACCGACCTCGGCGGTGCCGCCGCCGTCATTCTGCCCGGCGGCTTTGCCCATGGCGATTACCTGCGCACGGGCGCCATCGCGCGCTTCTCGCCCATCATGGCTGCCGTCTCGAGCTTTGCCGCCCGCGGAGGCCCCGTGCTCGGCATCTGCAATGGCTTTCAGGTGCTGCTCGAAGCCGGATTGCTGCCCGGTGCCATGGTGCGGAACCGTACGCTCAAGTTCGTCTCGCGTATCGTGCCGGTTCGGGTCGAGCACACCGACACCGCGTTCACGCGGGCTTGCACCGCCGGGCACGTGCTGCATCTGCCGATCGCCCACGGCGAAGGCAATTACGTCGCCGACCCGGATGTGGTCGCATCGCTCGAGGCCAATCGGCAAGTGATTTTCCGCTACAGCGACAGCGATGGCCGCGTCTCCGATGCGTCCAATCCCAATGGATCGGTCGGCAGCATCGCCGGCATCTGCAACACCGCGCGCAACGTGGTCGGCCTGATGCCGCACCCCGAGCGGGCCTGCGA
>JAIVJN010000462.1 GCA_020200025.1 Acidobacteriota bacterium
ATGCGGACCAGATCGACGACGCCCTTGAACTTGTCTTCGGCGCCAATCGGCAGTTGAATGGCAACGGCGTTGCCCTGGAGCTTCGAGCCGATCTGCGCGAGCGTCTCCTTGAAGTCGGCGCCGACGCGGTCCATCTTGTTGACGAAACAGATGCGTGGCACGCGGTACTTGTCGGCCTGACGCCAGACGGTCTCTGACTGCGGCTCGACACCCGACACGGCGTCGAACACCGCGACCGCACCATCGAGCACGCGCAGCGACCGCTCGACTTCGACGGTGAAGTCGACGTGCCCCGGTGTGTCGATGATGTTGATGCGGTGGTCGTGCCAAAAACAGGTCGTCGCCGCCGACGTGATGGTGATGCCGCGTTCTTGTTCCTGCTCCATCCAGTCCATCACGGCGGTGCCCTCGTGGACCTCGCCGATCTTGTACGTGATACCCGTGTAGAAGAGGATCCGTTCGGTCGTGGTCGTCTTCCCGGCATCGATGTGGGCCATGATGCCGATGTTCCGGGTTCGATTGAGTGGAGCTTGTCTCGCCATTACTGCACGCTTGAATCCGGCCGGCTTAGAGGCCGGCCGCTACAGATCGCTTGTGGGGGGCGGCCTTCAGGCTGGCCCAAAATGCCGAACGCTCCTACCATCGATAATGCGCGAACGCCTTGTTCGCTTCGGCCATGCGGTGCGTGTCCTCGCGCTTCTTCACCGCGCCGCCCCGCAGGTTGGCCGCATCCATCAACTCGTTGGCCAGCTTTTCCTGCATCGTCTTACCGTCGCCGCGCGAACGTGCGTAACCGACGACCCAACGGATGCTGAGGGACAACCGACGGTTCGGGTTCACCTCGATCGGCACCTGATAGTTTGAGCCGCCCACGCGCCGCGACTTCACTTCGAGGCTCGGCTTCACGTTGTCGAGCGCCTTCTTGAACACCTTCAGCGGATCGTCGCCGCTGCGCTCTTTGATGATGTCGAAGCTCTGATAGAGGATGCGCTCGGCCGTCGAGCGCTTCCCTTCCTGCATGATGGTGTTGATGAACTTCGTCACGAGCGCGCTGCTATAGAGCGCGTCGGGCAGGAGCTCTCGCTTCGCAATCTCTCGTCTACGAGGCATCGGTTTGGCTCTCGCTCAATTCCGGCCGGTTCTGAAGGCCGGCGGCTACGTACTTACCCGTCACCAGCTTTGGGCGCCCGTTCCAACTCTGCACCCGTGCACTTTGAACTCTGCACTCACTATTGCTTGGGACGCTTGGCGCCGTACTTCGACCGGCCCTGCTTCCGACCCTGGACGCCGACCGCGTCGAGTGTGCCGCGCACCACGTGGTAGCGAACGCCCGGGAGATCCTTGACGCGCCCCCCCCGCACGAGCACCAGGGAGTGCTCCTGCAGGTGATCGTCGGCACGAATGGCTCCACACGCGCAAAAAGAAAGCTCCACATCATTCGCTCGACCGCGGCCGCGACGCTGAACGCCCACGGCCACACTCGGACGAACGGGGAACACACGACCACGCCTTCGCCGGGCCACGGCAGCGGCGTTGGAGGCTTTCGGGCCTAGAAGGCCGCGTGAGCGGCGCTTGGCACCCGAAACTGAAACCCTACTCGGGACGGTTGTTTTCGGCGCCGGAGGACGCGGCAGGCTCGCGGGCCCGGCGTCGCGGCACTCAATGGGCCTAGATAGGGTGTCCTAAGCTCACGAGAACCTTACGAGCATACACAAGTTGGCTCAGTCGGCGCAAGTGGAGGGCCGGGCTCCAGGCTTCCAGCGTAGGTTCCCGCCATCCGGCTTCCGGTCCACTCCTCAGCTATACTCGCCGCGCATGCGCGTCGCCGTCTCCGTTCTCCTTCCCCTTGTCCTCACATCGAGCGCCCTGGCCCAAGGCGCCCGACCGCAGCCCGCAGTGGTCGATACCCCGACCGTGAAAGTGTTGACCGGCCTGACGGTGCCCGAGTTCGAGGCCGAGATGCAGCACTTCGTGCAAGCTCTCGGCAACAGTTGCGGCGCCTGCCACGTGCGCGGCAACTTCACCAGCGACGAGAACCCGAAGAAGCTGGTCGCCCGCCGCATGATCGAGATGACCAAGCTCATCAACTCGCAGTTCTTCGCCGACTTCAACCCGGCCGAGGGCGCGTCGAGGCTGGGCAAGGTGACATGCTTCACCTGCCACCAGGGCGAGGAACAGCCGAAGGCGACGGTCGGACAGTAGCTTTCAGGGACTGTAGGCGTCAGGCTCGAGGCGTCAGGCTCGAGGCCTGGGGCTTGGGCTTGGAAGCCAACGTTATCGTCTTTTCGCCAGATACTGCGCGAGCGCATCCATCTGCTGCTCGGTGAGCCGCTCGCCATAGGCGGGCATGATCGAATCGCCGAATTCCGAGGTGGGGTCGACGATGATGTCGCGGATGGCGGCGGCCTCACGACGCTGCCCGATCTGCGACAGGTCGGGTCCGGTGTCGCCGCCCTCACCCGCTATCTTGTGGCAACCCACGCACATCGTCGAAAAGGTGGTGGCGGCGAGGCGGTCTTCTGGGCTCAGTTCCGGCAACGGGCTGCCGGCGCGCGTTCGACGCAGGTAGGCGACGATCGACTGCGCCTGAAAACGCGTGGCCTGCGGCGGCGGTGCCGGATCGTCTGTCGCGCGCACGCCAGGCGCGAGCGCCACCGGGTCGGCCATGTGCGCCAGCAACCACTCCTCGTCCTTGGTGATGCGTGTGTAGGCCAACTCCGCTGCCGGCCCGCCTGCCACGTGACACCGCGCACAGCGGTTCGTCTCGCCATTGACGAGCTCGTGTCCCGCGATCGATCGTGGACCCCAGTCGTCGATGCTTGCGCGGACCGGCATGTCGCGAAGGCCGAGCACCGTCAGCGCCACGACCGCGATGCCAATGACGCCCAGCGTGGCAGCCAGCAGTCGTCGACTCGGGCTGAACGGGTGCCGACTGCCGCCTCGATCCAGAAACGGCAACGCGAAGAGGAACCCGACCACGAGCCCAGGGAGGACCATGGTTGCCACCGGCTCGAGCGGACCGGGGAAGTACTTGAGGAGCTGAAACAGCGACAGAAAATACCACTCGGGCCGCGGCACGTACGCCGCGTCGGCCGGGTTGGCGATCTCGTCCAAATGGGCAGGAACCGCCACCACGACGGTGATGAGCAGCGCGAACACCGCCGCCATCATCACCGTGTCTTTCATGACCTGCCACGGGAAGAACGGGAGCGGCGGGCCTTCTTGCGGCCGGATCGGTCCGGAGATCCCGTGTTTGCGCATCAATAGCACGTGCGCGACGACAAACAGCACCAGCGCCGCCGGCAGGAGGAACACATGCGCCGAGTACCAGCGGCCGAGGGTCAGGGCGCCGAGCTCCGAGCCACCGCGCATCACATTGGCGACCTGGTCGCCGAAAAACGGGGTGGCGCGCGCCACGTTGATCGTGACCGTCGTCGCCCAATAGGCCTTCTGGTCCCACGGCAGCAAGTAGCCGCTCAGCGAGAAACCGAGAATCAGCAACAAGAGCACGACACCGGTGAGCCACGTGACTTCGCGCGGCGCCTTGTAGGATCCGAACAAGAACACGCGCGCCATGTGCACGACGGCGCCCACCACGATGAAGCTGGCCCCCCAGTAGTGCAG
>JAIVJN010000276.1 GCA_020200025.1 Acidobacteriota bacterium
GCGGCGACCTCTTCGGACATCTGCGGCAAGGCCGCTCGTTCTGGCACGCTGCCTGGATCTCGATGGGCCCGTTCGCGCTCGTCCACCTCTTGCTCTTCGTGACGATGCCGTGGCCGATTGCGGCGGCATCGGTGGCGCTCGCCGTGGTGTCGTCGTTCCCGGTCGCCTACCTGTTCGAATTGGCCCACGGCAGCGTCTGGCCTCCGGCGCTCCTTCATTTCTCGATCCAGGCGGGCGCCAAGATGGCGATCCCGGACGAGGCCGGCCCGCGGTTTGCGTTGGTCTGGATGATGGCGAGCGCTGTCATCCCATTTGCCGCCTTCCTCGTCCCACGTCACGGCACGCCCGAGAGGCTCGAGGCACGCGAATGATCTGTGACGCGCATGTTCATTTCTTCTCCCCGCAGTTCTTCGAGACGCTGGCGCGACAGAAAGGCCTCCTGAGCGCAGAGGCGCTGGCACGACTTGGCTGGGACGATCCCAAGAGCATCAGCGCGCTGGCGGATGCCTGGGTCGCGGAGCTCGACCGCCACGGCGTGTCGCGAGCAGCGCTCATTGGCAGCGTGCCGGGCGATGAGGAATCGGTCGCTGACGCGATCGCCCGGCACCCGACGCGTTTCGTCAGCTTCTTCATGCTCGACCCGACGGCAGATGATGCCGTGGAACGCACGCGGCGCGCGCTCGACGGAGGCATGCGTGGTATCTGCCTCTTCCCGGCCATGCAGCGCTACTCATTGCACGATGATCGGGTCGCAGCAATCTTCGACTTAGCGTCATCCTACAAGGCGGCAGCAACGCCGCCAGGACCCGCGCCGCGAAGCGGCGGCCCGGCAATCTTCGTCCATTGCGGCGTGCTCTCGGTCGGTGTGCGCAAGAAGCTGGGTTTGCCGAGCCCGTTCGACCTTCGCTTCGGGAATCCGCTCGATCTGCATGGGATCGCGATTCGCTTCGACCGGGTGCCGATCATCGTGCCGCATTTTGGTGCGGGCCTCTTCCGCGAAGCGCTGATGCTCGCCGACCTGTGTCCGAATGTGTATTTCGACACGTCGAGCTCGAACGCGTGGATGCGCTACATCCCAGGTTTGACGCTCGAGCACGTCTTCGCCGCAGCTCTCGCCATCGTCGGACCCGAACGCCTGCTGTTCGGCAGCGATTCCTCCTTCTTTCCGAGAGGATGGGTGCGCAGTGTGTACGACGACCAGCTCCGAGCCGTCGCGGAGGCGCGCGTGCCACCCGACGCGCGCATGAAGATCTTTGGCGGCAACTTCAACCGGCTATTTCCTCCGTGATGACGATCGTTCGGCGGGCCGTAAAAGGCCCGCCCTACGGGGGATCGATCGGCGGGCCATAAAGGCCCGCCCTACTGTTTGAGCGGCGCGAACAGCAAATTGTTGGTGATGAGATCGCGCGCGAGCGCTCCGACCTTGGCGGCTGCCGCATTCGCATCGGCGACGAGCTTCGGCAGCGCAGTCTCGAGCTCTTTCGTCTGTCGTAGCTGTACTTCGGTGGGCAGAGACGTCGATGCCATGATCCCGCTCTTCACCTGGGCCCGCATCGGCGGCGTCGTTCGCCTGGCCGTGCATGCGGTGTGCCTTGATCGCAGATTCGAACCATGTCTTTCTGTCCGTCTCGGTGATCGAAATCTGAGGGTCGCCGAGGACCGATACTTTCACGGCCTCGTTGTCCTTGCCGTCGACGCTCAAGGTCGCCAGATACGTCCCCGGGATGACGAATGGCCCTGTGTTGCCGGCACCACCAAAGCCGCCGCCACCACCGCCCGGCTGTGGCTGGCCGCGAAGGGGTTTCAGCGGCTGTACCCGTAGATCCCACGCGACGATGTTCAGCCCGGCCTTGTTCGCGTCCTTCACATCGTCTCCCGCAAGCTCGCGGACGACGGAGCCGGATGGGTCGCGGATCGTCCACTTCACGTCCTTCGCGTCAGCCTTCAGACGGTAGCTCAGCACGGCCCCGCGGATCGGATTCAGACCGAGAAAACGGCGGTCGCCTTCGAACCCCTTCATCTGGTCGTTCGCCTGGTTGAAGGCAGTGGCCGGGGTCGACTCGAAGCCATGAGCCGCCGCCGTCTCTAATTTCGTCCACTGCTGCAACGGTGTGAGATCGTCGAGAATCCAGACGCCGCGTCCGTGGGTGGCGAGCAGCAGGTCGTTGTCGCGTGGGTGCAGCGAAATCTCGTAGATCGGTACCGTCGGAAGGTTGGCTTTGATGCGCGTCCACTGCGTGCCCCGATCGAGCGTCACCCACAAGCTGGTTTCGGTACCCAGGTAGAGCACATCTCGATTCTTCAGATCCTCGGCGATCGTGCGGATCACCTCGTTCTTCGGCAAATGGCCGGCAATCGAACGAAAGCTGTCTCCGAAGTCGGTGGTGGCGAAAGCGTAGGTGCCGTAGTCGCCGCCTCGATGGCCGTCGAAAGTGACATAAGCCGTGCCGGCGTCGAAGCGGGAGGGCGTGACCTTCGACACGTAGGTCTTCTCCGGCACCCCCGACATCTTCGCCGTGACGTTGCTCCAGCTCTTGCCGGCATCTCGAGACACGCTGACGACACCGTCATCCGAGCCCGTCCACAGCACACCGGCCGTGACGGGCGACTCGGCGATGGTGACGAGCGAGCCCCACACCGTCACGCCGTCGTGCTTGGCGATGCGAATCTCCTTGTCGCCCGTCCCCATGATGGCGAGCGTCTCCCGGTTGGTGTTGGTCGTGACGTCGGGGCTGATGGCCTGCCACGAATGTCCGCGATCGGTCGATCGGAACAGACGATTGGCGCCGGCGTAAATCGTGGCCGGATCGTGCGGCGACAGCATGAGGGGCGTGTCCCAGTTCCAGCGCAGCGCGGGCTCGCCCTCAGCGGGTTCCGGGCGAATCGTCTTGCGCTCGTTGGTCAGCCGATCGATCCGGCTGATGCGACCATCTTGTGACTCGCCGTAGACGATGCGCGAGTCGGTGGGATCCATCAGCGGCTGAAAGCCGTCGCCACCTGAAACGACGTACCAGTCGTCGTTGTGGATGCCGCTGTTGGTCCGGACGGCGCTCGGGCCGCACCAGGTGTTGTTGTCTTGCAGCCCCGCGCACACGTGATAGGGCGTCTGCATGTCGAACGTGACGTGATAAGGCTGCGCGAACGGCAAGTTGGGCATCCACACCCAGGTGCGCGACCGATCGTACGAGATGCTGACACCGCCGTCGTTGCCGATGATCAGATGATCCGGGTTGGCGGGGTTGACCCACATGGCGTGATGATCGACGTGGATGTTCTGGGCCCCGTCGGCGCGCCACGTCTTGCCTGCGTCGTCGGAGATGTGCAAGGAGACGCCGAGCATGTAGATGCGCGAGTCGGTGACCGGATCGATGCGGATCTGGCTGAAGTACATCGGCCGTGGATTGTCGCTGCTCACCTTCCGCCAAGTCGCCCCGCCATCGTCCGTGCGGTACACACCGCCTTCTTCCGGGTGCTCGACGCGCGCGTAGAGGACGTTGGGATTCTCTCGCCAGATGTCCATGCCGATGCGGCCCTTCGGCCCACCCGGGATGCCTTTCTCGAGCTTCATCCACGTTTTGCCTGCATCGGCGGACTTCCAGATGAGACTGCCCGGTCCGCCGCCGTTCATGCCCCAGGGCTGACGGCGGCGTTGATACGTCGCGGCATAGAGCACCTGGTTGTTCGACGGATCCATCAGCAGCTCGGTGGCACCCGTGTCGTCGTCGACGAAGAGCACGCGGTGCCACGTGGCGCCGCCGTCCGGGGTCTTGTACACCCCGCGTTCGCCGCCCGGTGCCCACAGATCGCCGAGCGCCGCCACGTAGACCACGTTGAAATCGATGGGATCGACGATGACTCGCGCGATCTGCTTGCTCGCTGCGAGCCCCATGTGCCGCCACCTGGTGCCGCCATCCGTTGACTTGTAAAGGCCATTGCCCCACGATGAGCTCTGCCGGTTGTTGTTCTCACCGGTCCCCACCCACACGTGGTTGGCGTCTGTCGGCGCCATCGCAATGGCGCCCACCGAGGCGCTGCCCTCGTTGTCGAAGACGGGTGTGAACGTCGTGCCGCTGTTCACCGTCTTCCAGACGCCACTCGTCGCCCCCGCCACGTAGAAGACCGACGGATTGCTTTCGAGAACGGCCAGGTCGTCGACGCGCCCCGACGGGGTGGCCGGGCCGACGTTCCTGAACACGAGACGATCGAAGGGTCCGGTGCCGGACGAGCTGACGGTCATCACTGGCGTGACCGGCGCGGCGCCTTGCGCGACCAGAGCGGCGACGGCCAGCAGAGAGACAACGCCCGCGAGTACAAGTTGCTTCATGGTGAGACCCTACCCCGTCAGCGGCGCGGCTCGGTGCCGAACATGTAGTCCAAGGCCAAATTGGTGAGCGCTTTCACTCCGACCGGTAACGCGGACTCATCCGCGACGAAGAGCGGCGAGTGATTCTGCGCGGCCTTCGCCGGATCCTGATCGGGCGGCGTGACGCCGAGAAAAAAGAACAGTCCGGGAACCTTCTGCTGAAAATAGGAAAAGTCTTCGGCCGTGCCCGTCAGGGGCCCGACCCGCGCCCGATCGGCGCCCGCAACGCGCGAGAGGGTCGGCGCCATCCGCGCCGTCAGCGCCGGATCGTTGATCGTCACCGGATAGCCGATGCTGTAGCTGACCTCGGCCGAACCGCCCGCGGCCTCGGCAAACTTGGTGGCAATGTCCTGCATGCGCCGCTGAATGTCCTTGCGCACCCCTTCGTCGAAGGCGCGGATCGTGCCGAGCAGCTCGACGGTTTCTGGCACGATGTTGAAGCGATTGCCGCCGTTGAACGCGCCGATCGTGAGCACCGCCGGCGCCTCGGTGATGTTGACGTTGCGGCTGATGATCGTCTGCAAGGCCATCACGATCTCTGAGCCGATCACGATGGGGTCGACGCCGCCCCACGGCACCGCTCCGTGCGTCTGGCGTCCCTTGATACGGATGGTGAACCCGTCGCCGCTCGCCATCAGCGGCCCCGAACGGTAGACGATGTCGCCGGCTCGGAACGGGAAGACGTGAAGGCCGAAGATGGCATCGACCTTCGGGTTGTCGAGAACACCCTCTTTGACCATCAGCTCGGCGCCGCCTTGTTCGCCCGCAGGCGGGCCTTCCTCAGCAGGTTGGAAAATCAACTTGATCGTGCCGGGTAGCTGCGCCTTCAGGCGCGCGAAGGCCGTCGCCGCCCCGAGCAGAATGGCCATGTGATTGTCGTGCCCGCAGGCATGCATCACGCCCACCTCCTGCCCGTTCCACTGCGTCTTCTGCGTGGACTTGAAGGGGAGATCGCTCTGCTCGGTGACCGGGAGCGCATCCATGTCGGCCCTGAGGGCGACGACGGGCCCGGGCTTGCCGCCCTGGAGGACGGCGACCACACCGGTGTGGGCAACGCCCGTCTTCACCTCGTAGCCAAGCTTCGTCAGCGTTGCGGCGATGATTTTCGCTGTCCGGTGCTCGCGATTCCCAAGCTCTGGGTGCTCGTGAAAGTCGCGCCGCCACCCGACCACCTGCGGCAGGACCTCGGTCGTCAGGCGGTCGATGTCCGCCGCCAGCGGGTTCGCCGGCTGCGCGGCGGTTTGAACGGTGGCGATGACAACGAGCAGGAATGGCACGAGAGGTAGGCGCATACGGTCTCCTGGACGGCACAGTGTAACGACTTCGAGGGCCGAGAGAGCTGGTGAACCTCTCGGCGTGAGTGGCGTCCGAGGCGTCGGAGCCGACAGCCGAGCTCCCGCGCGTCCCGACTGTCCCGGGTCCGCGGTCCCCAAGGGCCGCTGCGGCGAGACCCGCCGGCGCTCGCTCATCCACGCGCGAGGGGAGGCGGGCGGACTGGCGACTGCCGACAAGAGGCGTGGGATAGAGCCGAACGCGAGCTGACCGATACCGGACGGGCGACATCGCGCTTCCCCCGGAACTTCACGGAAATGACCCTGTTCATGGGCCTACTTCTTGCACAAGACTGGCTGGGGCTTGGGGCAGGAGCTTGAGGCTTGAAGGACTTGGAGACGTCAGGCGTCGCGCTTCAAGCCGTCAAGCCTTCAGGCCGTCTGCACTCGGGAACTCTGCACTCTGAACTCCGCACTCTCCTATGCTCCACGACGTTCGCCTCGGCGCTCGACTCTTCGCGCGACATCCCGGTTTGACCGCGGCTGCGATCGCGTCGTTGGCCCTCGGCATCGGCGCCAATACCGCGATTTTCAGCGTGCTCGACGCCGTGGTCTTGCGGCCTCTTCCGTTTCATGCGCCCGAGCGGCTCTCTCACACTCGCACTTGTCGCTCTCATCGCCACGCTGCTGCCGGCACGGCGGGCCACACGGGTGCAACCAGTTGCCGCTCTCAGAGAATCATGAAATGGAGGATTGGTTGATTGACTGGGTGATCAATCTTTAATCACCCACTCAACCAACACCCCCTCAACCGATTTTTCTACCGAGCCACGTAAACACTCCACCGAGCGAGTGGCGAGCCAGATCGTTCCCGTAATGGCGACGGACGAACATGCCGCTCCGATACGATGAGGGATGCACGGGCTCGACCTCATCCTCACCCTCACGGGGTGCCTCGGCGCGGCGCTCATCGCCGGCTATATCACCCAGCGACTGGGACTCTCGCCCATCGTGGGCTACCTTTTGGGTGGAACGCTCGTCGGGCCGCACACGCCTGGCTTCGTTGCCGACATCGGCGTCGCCGAGCAACTCGCCGAAATCGGCGTCGTCCTCCTGATGTTCGGTGTCGGTCTGCAGTTCCAGATCGAGGCGCTCCTCGCCGTGAGGCGCGTGGCGATACCGGGCGCGGTCCTGCAAAGCGGCACGGCGACGCTCCTCGGCGTCGCCTTGGCGAGCGCCGTGGAATGGACTCTCGGAGCCGGGATTGTCTTCGGCTTCGCGCTCGCCGTGGCGAGCACGGTGGTGCTGATCCGGGTCCTCGCCGACCACAACGACCTGCACACGCAGACGGGCCACATCGCCGTCGGCTGGCTCGTCGTCGAAGATCTTCTTACGGTGGTCGCGCTCGTGCTCCTGCCGGTGATCTTCGGAGAGAACGCTGCCAGCGGCCGCGAGCTCGTGCTGGCACTGGGCCTCACGGCGGTCAAAGTGGTCGTTCTGGCGGCGCTCATCATGACGGCCGGCACTCGGGTGATTCCCAGGCTCCTCGATCACGTGGCGAGGACGCGGTCGCGCGAGCTGTTCACGCTGACGATCCTCGTGCTCGCCCTCGGAATAGCGGTAGCATCCGCCACGCTCTTCGGCGTCTCGATGGCGCTCGGCACGTTTCTCGCCGGTCTGGCCGTTGGTCGATCCGACTACAGCTCGCGCGCCGCGTCCGAGGCGTTGCCCATGCGCGACGCCTTCGCCGTCCTGTTCTTCGTTTCGGTCGGCATGCTGCTCGATCCGACGCAGCTCGCGGACGCACCCGTGCTTCTCGGCGGGACGCTCGCCATCGTGCTCGTCGGCAAGCCGCTGGCGGCTCTCGTCATCGTCCGATTGTTCGGCTACCCCTTCGGCGTCGCCCTGGCTGTCGCCGTCGCCCTGGCCCAGATCGGCGAGTTCTCATTCATGCTGTCGAGTGTCGCCAGCGACGTCGGAATCTTGAGCGACCAAGCGAGCCAGACGCTCGTCGTCGCGTCGATTGTCTCCATTGTGGTCAACCCGCTGCTGTACCGCATGGTCGCTCCCATCGGCGCCACACCCGAACAGATCGATCGGGAGCGCGAACGCGTCCACCGTACGCTCACCACGGGCTGCTAGACCGGAGCTCGCTCGAGACGGGTACGTAGGGCGGGCCTTCACGGCCCGCTTTGGCGCACCGCAAAGGTGCGCCCGACTATTTCTTCCGCGCCAGCTCCTCTTCGATGACCGTGACGAAGTACTCGTAGGGCTGTGCCCCGACGACCGGCCGGCCGTTGATGTAGAGGGTCGGCGTCGACTGGATGCCGAGCTTCTGTCCTTCCTCGAGATCAGCCTGCACGATGTCGGCATACTTGTTCGAATCGAGGCAGCGATCGAACGTCGCGGCGTCGAGCCCGAGCGCCGCGGCATGTTGCTTCAGCGCGGGCACGGCCAGCGCCTGCTGGTTGGCGAACAGCCGATCGTGCATCTCCCAGTACTTTCCTTGATCGTTGGCGCAGTGCGCCGCTTCGGATGCCTTTGGGGCTTCGGCATGGTTCGGGAGCGGAAAATCCTTGAACACGAAGCGGATCTTTTCCGGATAGGCGGCGCGCAGCTTGTCGAGCGTGGGCGTGACCCGGCCACAGAATGGGCACTGGAAGTCCGAGAACTCGATGATCGTGATCGGAGCCGACGCCGCGCCGCGCGCCGGGTCGTGCGCGGCGACGGTCAGCTCCTTGCGAGGCGGATCGAGTGCCACCTTCACGGACGCGCCCGACTTGGCCTTCAGCTCGTCGACGAGCTGGGCACGCGCCTGCAGTTGCCGTTGGCCTTTCAGAAACTCGCTAATGGGCCCTTTGAGCTCGTCGAGCGGGCGCCCACCGGTCCGATCCTTGTTCGCCTCGTAGAACTGCTGCACGTCGGCGTCGGTGGGCAGCTTGACGCGCTTGGCGGTCTCCTCGTCGAGATACTTGGCCGCCGGCACGCCGATCTTTTTCGCAGCTTCCTCGATGAGCAGGTCGCCGACCATCTGGTCCAGGACGTTGCGGCGATGCTGATAGACGAGCTGCGTGACGCGCGATTCCTCGGCCGGATCGACCTCCTGCCACTTCTTGTCGACCTCCTCGAGTGTGATCGTGCGCCCACCCACTTCCGCGACCACCTGCTCCGGGGATGAGGATGCCGACTGCTGAGCACCTTGCGCGCCCGAGCACGACCCTCCGACCACCGTCGCCAAGAGAAGCGTCACACGGGCGAAAACACTGGCTGTCATGATTACGATCTTACCTCTCTCCTTCGTCGGTTCGCTCGACACGCTGTTCGTATCCAGCACAGTGCCGTACGGGCAGCGGTGGGTATCTCGCATACCGCGGGTCGGTGAACGATCGTTCGCACATGTAGAACACCGACCGTGCGCCCGGGATGACACGGCTGTGCGTGCAGTCAGCGCAAAGTCCAGGCAGTTCGTCCATGTCGCGTCGGCATGTCAGAACAGCGTGTAGATGAACGGCGCGGCGCCGGTGCCGCCGATCACGATGAGCGCGCCGAGCAGCAGCAGCATCAGGATGATCGGCGTGAGCCACCACTTCTTGTTGTGCTTCATGAAGCCCACGAGCTCGCCGACGATGCCCGAGTGCGACCGTTGCTCCGACAGCTCTCGAAAATCCTTGTCCATGCCTGCTCACCCGAGGGGCTCTAACGATCTGTGACTACAGCAACCGCTCTCAGATCTTAGATCTGGGGAGGCAGATCGCAGATTGATTGATGATTTCCGATCGTGGCAAAGCTGCCCCTTCGTGCGATTGCGCTCAAAACTGCCGGAACGCGCGTTCCGGCCGATCGTCCTGCTCGTAACGCACCCAGTGCGAGCGGCGTGCCCGCGCGGCGAGCGCCAGCGGATCGCGTCCCGACCGCCGCATCGCCCATCCGAGCGGCGTGAACACCAGGAAGAACATCGCGCCTAGAATCACGTACGAGACCACCAGCCCAATCGGATAGGTCACGACGACGAGGCCGACGAAAAGGAGACGGGCGACGTGGGGGCTCGATAGTGCCGCCACGATCAGGACGCCACCGGCGCCCCATACCCAAAGCGCCGCGGTCGGGGCACCGGTTCGCCACCAGATCACGCCGCCAAGCGCCGCCACGAACAGCGGCAGCCACAGACGGCTGAAGGATCGGACCTCGCGGGCGCCGGGTTTGTAATCGATCGTGATCATCAGTCGGGCTGGAACGCCGCGAGAAAGTCGTCGCCCTCGAAATGCCGGTTTTCGGGCTGGTCTGCCTTCCGCAACACCGCGCGCTCGAGCACGAGCACGTCCATATTCGTCGCCATGAAACAGCGGTAGGCGTGCTCGGGTGTGCAGACAATCGGCTCGCCGCGAACGTTGAAGCTCGTGTTGATGACGACGGGACAACCCGTCCGGCGCTCGAACGCACGCACCAGATCGTAGAAGCGGCCGTGGCGCTCGGCGTCCACCGTCTGCACGCGCGCGGAATAGTCGACATGGGTGACGGCCGGAATGTCCGATCGCTGCAGCTTCAACTTGTCGAGCCCGCGCAGATTCCCGTTACTCGACGCGACGCGGTGCTCGTCACGAACCGGCGCGACGAGCAGCATGTACGGGCTCTCCGTTCCCGGCTCCATCTCGAAGTACTGCGCCACGCGCTCCTGCAGGACGACGGGAGCGAACGGTCGAAACGATTCGCGAAACTTGATCTTGAGGTTCATCGTGGATTGGAGCGACGGGCTGCGCGCGTCGCCAATGATGCTCCGGGCACCGAGCGCCCGCGGACCAAACTCCATGCGGCCCTGCACCCAGCCCACCACTTGTTCCCGCGCCATCAGGTCGGCCACCGCTTCGCACAAGCTCGCGTCATCTTCGTAGAGCGTGTAGATCGCGCCCCGGCGGTCGAGCGTCGCGCAGATCTCCGCCTGCGAGAACCGGGGACCAAGCAGTGAGCCGCGCATGGCGTCGTGAGGCTCGACGTTGCGCGGGCGATCGAGGAGCTGATGCCAGATATAGAGCGCGACGCCGAGTGCCCCACCGGCGTCTCCCGCCGCGGGCTGAATCCAGATCTGCTCGAAGGGTCCCTCGCGGAGAATCCGACCATTACCAACACAGTTGAGGGCCACGCCGCCGGCCAGGCGCACGCAACATCACCTCTTCGGTGACGTGCTGGATCGAGGCCGCCAGGTCCATCTCGCGCTCGGTCAGCGGCGCTTCCGGCTTCCTCGGCGGGCCGCCGAACAGATCGGCGAACTTGCTCGAGGTCATCGTGAGACCTTGGCAGTAGTTGAAGTACGACATGTCCATCCAGATGGACCCATCGTCCTTGATGTCGACGAGCGTGCCGACGATGCGGTCGACGTAGCGAGGCTGGCCGTAGGGCGCCAGACCCATCAGCTTGTACTCGCCGGAGTTCACCTTGAACCCGCAGAAGGCTGTGAATGCCGAGTAGAGCAGACCAAGCGAATGCGGGAATCGCAGCTCGTGTGTGACGGTGACGTGGTTGCCACGGCCGTGTCCGTAAGTGGCGGTCGCCCACTCCCCTACTCCGTCGAGCGTGAGCACGGCCGCCTCCTCGAAGGGTGACGGGAAGAAGGCGCTGGCCGCATGCGACACGTGATGCTCGCCGAACACGAAGCGCCGCCGGTATTGACCCTGCAGCTCGCGCCGCATGTCGCGCTCGAGGAACAACTTCTCTTTGATCCAGACGGGAATGGCCTTGGCGAACGAGCCGAATCCTTGCGGGGCAAAGGCGAGGTAGGTTTCGATCAGACGATCGAACTTGAGGAGCGGCTTGTCGTAGAAGCCGACGTAGTCGACCGCGGCGGCTGTGATCTTCGCTTCGGCCAGGCAGTACGCGACGGCGTGCGTCGGAAATCCTGCATCGTGCTTCTTGCGCGTGAAGCGCTCTTCCTGCGCCGCAGCCACGAGCTCGCCGTCGACGAGCAAGGCCGCGGCAGAGTCGTGATAATATGCCGAAATTCCTAGGATCGTGGCCATTTTTCCGCGTCGCGACCAGCCACCGATTATAAGGCAATGCTCTCGAAGGCCGCCGGTCTGGCGCTGAGGCTGGCGCTCCCACTTCTCTCAGCCCTCATCTTTTTCGCAACTGGCGAGGCGGCGCTTCGCGCGATCTATCGCGGCGGGGGACGCTTGACGCTCGGCGCGCCCGGCGGCGGGCTCTTCGAGCATCTCACAGTTCACGATCAGCAGCGCGGCCGCCTCGAGTGGGGCGAGAAGACCGCCGGCGTGCCGCGCGTGATGATTCTCGGCGATTCGATCACCTGGGGCACCGGGATCCGTCAATGGCAGGATACCTGGCCCGAGCAGCTGGCGCGTCAGCTCGAAGCCGCCGGTCGGCCGCACCAATTCGCGGTGCTCTCGCTGCCCGGGCGCGAGATCGATGCGCACATCGCGCAGTTCGCGAGCTGGGCTCATGAAGTGCAACCCGACGTGCTGGTGTATCAGTGGTACGTCAACGACATCGAGATCGTCGAACACCGGCCCTCGACCGAACGGCGGTGGCATCGCCTGCCGTGGCACGGGTCGCTGCTGCGCACGTCGTACCTCTACTACTTTCTCGACAACCGGCTGCAGCGGCTGCTCCGTCCACCCGAACGATCGTATGTCGAGTACATCCTGACGGATTTCATCCCCGGCAGCGTCGAGTGGACGGAATTCGAGCGCGATTTTCACGGCTTGGCGACGAGGGCTCGCGAGGTGGCGCCGGTCCGACTGTTGCTGCTCTATCCGCAAGTGCCGTTCACGGGACCGTATCCACTGCAATCCATCCACGACCGGATGAAGGCGCTTGCCGCCGCGAGAACGATCTCGATCCCGCCCATCGCGTGGAGGCGCGAGGTCGGCGCCATCGTCGCGCGACCCGACGCGCCGTGGAAACAGGCGGTTCGGCTTCCAGCGCACGCCGGGCGCACGGCGGTCGTCACGCATGCCTACTACACGCGACGGGCGTTGGACCTGACGGTGACGTTTGCTGCCGAAGCGCTCGACCCCGGCGCAGTGGTAGCGACGGTCTCGGCGATCGATCCGATCACGCACGCGACCGTCGTGTCCGCACCGCTCGTGGCCCAATCGAGCCGGGGGCTCCAAACCGCTCGGCTGCACCTTGGCTTCCCCGACAACGAGGGCCGGGAGGTGCAAGTGGCCGTGGGAGCGACGGCGGAGGACGTCGAGGTCGCCTCCATCGACTTGGAGGTCGATTATGGATTCCACGTGCTCGACCTCACCGATACGATGAACACCTTCGACACGCACGTCAGCGTGTTCGACGCGCACCCGAATGCGCAGGCGCACAAGGTCGTCGCGCAACGGGTCGCCGCCGAGCTCACGCGGCTCGAGTCGGCCGGCAGATGACGCTCTCGGGGGGTCGATCGACCCCCGGAGCAGGCCGGCGCGTCGTTTGTGCC
>JAIVJN010000463.1 GCA_020200025.1 Acidobacteriota bacterium
GTCGTGGCGCACCTGCCGGAAACGTGACGGCAACTCGAGTGCCGCCTGTCCGAGGAGATCTTCGAGATCGGCTTTGACACGGGCCGTGATGGCCTCGGGCGTCGTACCCGCGACGGCTCGGTCGAGCCGCTGCACAAGGTCGGTATAGCCCGCGAACATGGATGAGATCCTACCTCAGAAGGCGGTGGCGGGTGGGCGGCGATGATACGCGGCTGTGCGCGCGTTCCGCGTGCGCCAGCGCACGCTGCGCGTTTTGCGCACCCGGCATCTTGTGAATCGGGTGTTCGCATCAAGCGGCGTCGGGGCCTGCCGATTGAAGGGAGGTATGACGTGGTCGTATGAACGCAATGGCCTGCTCATCGCACACTTCCTCGACCGCGGCGCGGACGGCACCTACGAGTTGAAGACGGTCGATTTCGACGGATTCGTCCAGCGAGAGACCTTTGCGGACGAGCCCAGCGCCCTGCAGAAACAGGTCGCGCTCGAGCGCGTGCTGATCAATCGCGGCTGGGGCCTCGAGACGTTCCGGCGTGGCGGCGAATATTCCTCCGCGCCGCCCCACTCGGTGCTCGCCGTCGGGATCAGCTTCGCCGACGCCCGGCAGTTGGGCGGCCAGCTTCCCGTGCGGTCGCGCCCCAGCGACGCTGCAGACCACGAAGACAGACCGACACACGCTGACCCGATGTAAGCCCGCTGGGTCGCTGCCTGAGGCTTCGCGGCACGAGCCTCGTGGCCAACGCCGGCTGCCGACCGCCGAAGAACGTGGCGGCGGCCCCTATGCCCCGTGCTGAATGCGCTCGGGCACGCTCATGATGGGATCGACGACGCCGGCGCGGGAGACGCGATTGCCTCCGGTTTCCCGCGCATGGCGCAGCGCGTGGCGCGCCGCCTTGATCAGATCGAGCTCTTCGAGCGCCGACTCGCGCGGCGGCACGATCGTCGAAACACCGATGCTGACCGTGACGGCAAGGCTCGCGGCGTCTTTGGCCGCCGGCACGTCGATGGCCTCGACCGCGCGTCGCACGCGCTCGGCGATCGTTTGCGCGCCGACGGCTTCGGTGGACGCGAGCGCGATGGCGAATTGATCGCGATGATAACGCGCCACGAGGTCGCCCGGGCGTCCGACAATGCCCGCCAACGCACCGGCGATCTCCTTCAGGCACTCGTCGCCCGCGCGCCGACCGAACTGCCGATTGAAGGCACGGAAATCGTCGATATCCGCGACGATGAGGGTGACGGGAGTCTGCTCGCGGCGGGCGCGACGCCACTCACGCTGCAGAAACTCCAGAAGCTGCTCGTGGTTGGCGAGCGCCGTCAGATCGTCTTCCGTGCTGAGGCGCTGGATCTGCAGCCGCGCGCGTTCGAGATCCGTCGTCCGGGCTTCGAGGGCCGACGCCACGTCCTTCAATCGCGTGCGCAGTTGGCCCATTTGGAGCCCGAGCCACAGGCAGCCGCCGAGCAGCATCAGCCCGGCCACCAGCGCGATCGTTCCCCACGTGTCGAGCACCCGGTCCCTCCGCTGGCGTCAACGATCGCCGCGCCGCAGATTCTACCCCGGGGCTGCCCAGGCGCGCGCGTTATGATGGCCTCAGACTGGTCATTTGCGTGCAGGCCCCGACACCGAACGCCTGCAACCTGCTGCTGGAGTACGCTCGATGACACGCATTCGCTTGTCGTTGCTCGTCTGCTCGCTGTCGCTGGCCGCGTGCTCGCAGGCCGCGGATCGCCCGGACAGCGCGCGGCCGGCACGTTCGGGCCTCGATCTCACGCTCGTCGACAAGACCGTGCGTTCGCAAGATGACCTCTTCGCGCACGTCAACGGCGGATGGTTGGCCAAGACGGAGATTCCACCCGACAAGGCCTCCTACGGCACCTTCGACGTGCTCCAAGACAAAGCGCAGGCCGATCTCCGCGCGATCATCGAAGACGCCGCGAAGGCCCCCAACAAGACACCCGGCGCCGACGCGCAAAAGATCGGCGACTTCTACGCGAGCTTCATGGACGAGGCGCGCGCCGACTCGCTCGGCGGCCGGCCCATTGCCACCGAGCTCGCGGCGATTGATGCGCTCGAGACCAAGTCGCAGCTCGCCCGGTATTTCGCACGTGCCTTCAAGCTGAACGTGATCACCCCGCTCGTCGGCGGCGTCGACGGCGATGCCGGGCAGCCCGATCGCGAGATCCTGTATGTCGTGCAAGGCGGGCTCGGGCTCCCCGACCGTGACTACTACTTCGGTGACGATGCGAAGTTGAAGGAGTACCGGCAGAAGTATCTGGCGTTTCTCACGACCATCCTGACATTGGCCGAACAGCCGTCGCCGAACGAGATGGCGAGAGCGATCGTCGAGCTCGAGACCCGCCTCGCACGCGCGCACTGGACGCTTGTCGAGAGTCGCGACGCAGTCAAGACCTACAACAAGATCCCGATCGCCGACCTTCCCAAGCAG
>JAIVJN010000464.1 GCA_020200025.1 Acidobacteriota bacterium
ATAGAGCCGGGCCGTCCAAGTCAGATTGACCAGCAAAATGAGATTCTCCCCGAGAGCCGCCACTCGGTTCGGAGTGAAGCCAAACTCCGAGATTCGTGCGGCGATGGCCGCTAGCGCCAGCGCGTCGACCACGAGGGCGCTCACCACCAGCAGCAGCTGCAGCCCGTCGAAGAAATCGGGCGGTGCTTGCGGGTCACGCGCCGAGGCTGCATAGAGCACCAGGCCGACGACGAGTACGAGCAGCAGGTCGAACGCGATCAGCACTTCCCGCTTGACGTCGATGGGCCTACCCGTCTACGCCATCGTCGCCAGGAACGCCAGCAGCACAACGGTGAACAGGGGCGTGAATAGCCGCGTCAGCACTGGCGCCATGTTCTCGATGACGCTCTGCTTCGCCTCCACCAGCCAGGATCCGGCGATAACGGCCCCCATCGCCCCGCACGGTATCAACCAGCCCTCGGCGAGCCACTCCGCGTCGATGTCGATGGCGTTGAACATCATCATCGTGAAGGCGGTGAGCACACCCCCGCCGAGCGCGATGAGCACGTAGTAGATGAACAACTCGCCCGAGAACCGCACGAAATCCATGCGCCTACCACTGGCGAACCAGCGGCCGCCGACGTAAGCAACGCCGACGACCAGCCACAGAGCGATCGGCAGATGCAAGGCGGTCAGCGCCCCAGTATCACTGCCCGCCGCGAAGGGGAAGGCATTCGCGAAAACGGCCGCAGCGGCCAAGGACAGCGCCAGCCAGATGCAGGTCACGACGGCGAGGCCCCGCTTCCAGGCGAAGTAGGCTGTGAGCTGCGGCAGCACGAACAGGCTGGCGTTACGAGCGTAGAACGGCTCATTACCGCCACCAAGCGGAAGGCCGAAGAGCGCCGGCGCCTTGATGGCCACAGCCGCGGCGATGGCAAGGATCAAGACGATGAGCACCTCGGTGCGCGTGGCCTTCCCCGGCTCACCGGCAGCCTCGGGAGCGATGACCAACTGCTTCCATAGCCGCTCCGAGTGCTCGCGTGCGAATTCGCGGGACAGCGCGTCGAGGCTCCCCATGCGTTTGACGGCGATGAGAAAGGCTTCGTCCCCCGCCAAGCCTGCCTCGGTGAGGGCCGCCATCTGGTCGCGCAGGTGGACCTCCAGTTCCTCGACGTCTGGACCGTGGATCGCCCGCCGACGACGCAGGTACACGCGCCACTGCGCGATCTGCTCTTCGAGCGGCGAGCGGTCGGCGGAGGCCGTCATGCCGTGCACGCCTTCAGCCAGATACCCCGCAGTGTGTTGTCTACAACCTGCCACCGTTGTCGCTGGAGGGCGAGCTGCGCCCGGCCCTCTTTGGTGATGCGGTAGTACTTGCGTCTGCGGCCGCTTTCGGACGCGCCCCACGTCGCCGCGACAAGACGGTGCCGTTCGAGTCGGTGCAGCACCGGATAGAGCATCCCGTCGGTCCACTGCAAGTGGCCGCCCGACAGCTCCGTCACGCGCTTGATGATCGCGTAGCCATAACTGTCACCCTCGGCAAGGATGGCAAGCACGAGCGGCGTGGCGGACGCGGCGACCAGATCCTTGCCAAGCTCCATACGTAGGTGTCTTATACATTGTTGTTATATGTATGTCAACGGCGCCCCATACAAGTGCGCTGAACGGTCAACGGTGATGCAGTGATGCACGCATGGTATGATCACGCATCATGCGCACGACGATCACCCTCGACGATCGGCTCTTGACTCAACTCAAGAAGCGCGCGGCCGAGTCCGGCACCTCGGTCAGCCGACTCATCGAACAGGCGATCCATCTCTTCATGCGGACGCCTGTCTCGTCGAAACGACCGCATCGATTTGAGGTGGTCACCTTTGGCGCGGGCTGCGGCTTCTCGCGACAGAACATCGACAAGACGTCGGCCCTGCTCGAAACCGATGACGTCGATCGATTCGCGAAACGCAAGTAGGGCCATGCAGTTGCCCGACGTCAACGTTCTGATCTACGCGCATCGCCAGGACGCACCTGAGCACGAGCGCTACGCCTCCTGGCTCAGAACGATGACCGAGGCAGACGAGCCCTTCGCGGTGTCAGAGGTCGTGCTCGCGGGCTTTCTTCGTATCGTGACCAACGGCAAGATTTTCGCTCCACCCGACGCCGATGGTAACAGCGATCGCCTTCTGCCAGCGTCTCGTCGAGTGGCCGCGCGCGGTGCTGCTCGCGCCGGGCCGGCGCCATTGGGAAATCTTTACCAGTCTGTGCGCCAGGGTCCACGGGCCGCTGGTCACCGACGCGTATCTCGCGGCGCTCGCGATTGAACATGGGTGCGAGCTGGTGACCACCGACAGCGATTTCGCCCGTTTTCGCGGCTTGCGCTGGCGGCATCCACTGGGTGAGTGACAGAATTTGTGAAGCGTCGTTGAGCTCACTGAGGCCGTTGGCGAGAGCCGGTGGAAGCTCC
>JAIVJN010000232.1 GCA_020200025.1 Acidobacteriota bacterium
GATATGCCCTGCCTGGCGCCGCGGCAGCCGGCGCCAAGAAATACGCTGACGTCGAGGCCTCGAAGGCGGACCGCATTGCCAGCGGCATCGGCGAGTTCGATCGGGTGCTCGGCGGCGGCATCGTGCCCGGTTCGCTCGTCTTGCTTGGCGGCGAGCCCGGCATCGGCAAATCCACCTTGTTGCTGCAGGTCGCGGCCCACTTCGCGCGTGATGTCGGCACGGTGCTCTACGCCTCGGGTGAGGAGTCCGAGCATCAGATCAAGTCGCGCGGGGACCGGCTGGGCGTGGGCGAGGCGCCGCTCTATCTGCTGGCGGAGACGTGTATCGAGACGATCCTCGAGGAGGTGGGTCGCGTCCGACCGTCTCTCCTGATCATCGATTCGGTGCAGACGGTGTTCTCGCTCAAGTTTCAGTCGGCACCCGGCAGCATCGGTCAAGTGCGCGAAGCGGCCACGCAGTTCCTGTTCACGGCGAAAGGCCACGACATCCCGACCTTTCTCGTCGGACACGTGACCAAGGACGGCAACATCGCCGGCCCCAAGGCGCTCGAGCACGTCGTCGACACGGTCCTCTATTTCGAGGGTGAGCGCCATCATTCACACCGCGTGGTGCGGGCCGTCAAGAATCGGTTCGGCGCCGTGAGTGAGCTGGGCGTCTTCGAGATGACGGGAGCCGGGCTCAAGCCCGTCCCCAACCCGTCGGCGCTCTTTCTCGCGGAGCGACCTGTCGCCACGCCGGGATCGACGGTGCTCTGCTGCCTCGAGGGCTCGCGTCCGATTCTCGTCGAGGTCCAGGCGCTCGTCAGCACGAGCACGTACGGCACCGCTCGCCGCATGGCCGTCGGGATCGAGCCGAATCGGCTCTCGCTGCTGCTCGCCGTGCTCGAGAAGCGGGCCGGTCTGCACCTGGTCGCCGATGATGTGTATGTGAATATCGCGGGTGGCATGACCATCGAAGAGCCCGCCGCCGATCTCGCCATCGTCGCGGCGGTGGCCTCGAGCGTGCGCAATCGGCCGCTACAAAGCGGCACGGCCGTCTTCGGCGAGGTGGGTCTTGGCGGCGAGGTGCGCGGGGTGCCGCAGGCGCCGTTGCGGATTCGCGAGGCCGAGCAGATGGGCTTCTCGCGCGTGGTTCTGCCCTCGGCCAACACCGATGGGCATGATCCGGCACCCGGAACGAGCGGGACGGCGGGCGCCGAGATCGTCGGCGTGCGGCATGTTGGCGAGGCGCTCGACCTTCTGCTCGCTTGACCTCTCTACCCCTGCAGTTCTAAGGTTCAGACGTCATCTCGCCTCATAACCGGAGCGTTGCACAATGGCCTGGTCGATCCTGGCCCGCCTGCTCTTCACAGGCGCGGTCGCGTATACCGCGTTTCTGCTCCGACCGTTCGGGGCCCACGCCCTGCTGAACGCGATCGTCGGCGCGGCGCTGGCGGGCGTGGCAGTGACGCTCGAGTGGCGGCTCCGGCACACACCGACCACGCGGGTCCTTGGCGCCATCCTCGGCGCGGGGGTCGGCCTGGCTATCGCCAAGGGCATCGGCGCGGCGCTCTTCTGGACCGACGTCTCGAATGGCACCGTGGCCTTTCTCCACGGCTTCATCCTGCTCGCGTTGACCTATCTCGGGCTCGTCGTTGGTGGGCGGCAGGGTGAATGGCTCGAACCGGCGCGACTGACCGGCCTCTTCCGTGCGACTGGGCCGGCGCGCCGCTACAAGATCCTCGATACCTCCGCCATCATCGACGGCCGAATCGCCGACGTGTGCGAGACCGGCTTCATGGACGGGACACTCGTCATCCCGCAGTTCGTGCTGAAGGAGCTGCAACTGGTGGCCGACTCGGCCGACTCGATGAAGCGCAATCGCGGCCGCCGCGGTCTCGACATTTTGCAGAAGATCCAGAAGATGTCGGGGGTCGAAGTGACGATTTCCGACGTCGACTTCCCGGACGTGCGCGAAGTCGATTTGAAGCTGATCGAGCTCGCGCGATCGGTTTCCGGCAAGATCGTCACCAACGACTTCAACCTGAACAAGGTGGCGCAGCTTCGCGGCGTGGACGTCCTCAACATCAACGAGCTGGCCAACGCGCTCAAGCCGGTTGTCCTGCCCGGCGAGATCATGAAGGTGTTCATCCTCAAAGAAGGGAAGGAGTACAACCAGGGGGTCGCCTATCTCGATGACGGCACGATGGTGGTGGTCGACAATGCCCGACGAATGATCAGCAAGACAATCGACATTGTCGTGACCAGCGTGCTGCAAACGACGGCCGGCAAGATGATTTTTGGACGGTTCATCGATCCCACCCTGGCAGCGCAGGCTTCGCAACAGGGTAGTGCGGCCGAGCGCGACGACGTGCGACGGCCGCCGCGGCATGGTCAGGCCCAGCCAGCGGCGCCGCCCCAGGGGGTTGGGTCGGCACCGGTCGCGGCGCCGAT
>JAIVJN010000465.1 GCA_020200025.1 Acidobacteriota bacterium
CGGTTACACCGAAGAGGCCGCGGCCTGGAGGAATTGGCTGCTGCGCGCGGTGGCGGGCGATCCGTCGTCGCTGCACATCATGTACGGCATGCGCGGCGAGCGCCGCCTTCCCGAGCTGGAGCTGCCGTGGCTCGCCGGATACGAGGGCTCGCGGCCAGTGCGCGTCGGAAACGCCGCGGCCACACAGCTCCAGCTCGATGTGTACGGCGAGGTGATGGACGCGCTGCACCTGGCGCGCCGCGCGGGTCTGGCGAGCGACCCCGATGCGTGGGCGCTGCAGCGGGCGCTGATCGGACATCTCGAGGTGGCATGGCGCGAGCCGGACGAGGGAATCTGGGAGGTCCGGGGACCGCCTGTGTAAGACCACCTAATGTGCCGCGATCACTTACGGAGGTTCCAGTATATTCGCCGACTCGGGTGACCGGCCGCGTGGAGGCGGCGTTGTTCGCCGTGTCGCGCCGCCGCTTCTACAAACGTGGCCATGAACCCCAACGACGCGTCTGCCTGATGGGCCGCCTCGAGTGGAGTTCTTAAAACCATTCGCAGCGGACTGGCAACGCCACCATCGACCCGACCTGACGATCTCTATGCTCTGTCAGCTCTTTGCCGGCGCGACGGATACCTTCGTGCCTGGCCGGATCTCATCATTTCCCCGTCGCACAATGTCATCGCCTTGCCGGAGGTCGCCAAACACCTCTATGACGTCGCCATTCAGTTCCCCGCGACGGACATCCACCCATTCCGCAACGCCGTTTCGGACTCGTACCACGAACTGACGTTCAGACGTCCGCACGACGGCCGTCCGCGGTACGAACAGACTGGACTGCGATCGCGACACGGGCCACTGGACCTCGGCAAACATCCCAGGGGCGAGCGACTGCTTCGGGTTGTTCACATCGAGTTCGACGAGCATGCTGCGCGTCTTCATGTCCAAAGAATGGGCTGGCCGGGCAATGACTCCCTCGAACGTCTGATCCGGGAATGCGGTGACGCGAAACTGCACCACTGTTCCCTTGTTGATGACTCCAACGTACGATTCAGGTACTGGCACTGTGAGTCGAAGGCGCGCCACCTGTTCAATGCGCAGCAAGGCACCGGTCGAGGGTCCAACCAGACTGCCTGGATGAACGGTGCGCTCCGTGATCACGCCATCGAAAGGCGCAACGAGTTGTAGGTACGCTTCCATCTCCGCGACGGCTTTCACGGCCGCCTGCGCCGCCGTTCCGCTGCCTTTCAGCGCGTTCACGTGCGCCCGCGCAGCTTCGAGACCGCGTTCGGCGATTTCCAGATCATTCCCCGCGACGACGCCAGGAGTAGCGCTCGCCGCCTTCAGACGAGCGAACGTGCTCTGAGCCGCGACCGTCTTTGCTTCCGCCTCGGCCTCCTGCGCACGAATGGCCTGCACCTTGGCTTCAGCCTCAGCCCTTTGGGCACGCAATTCCGGCGCTGAAATCCGTGCGAGCACTTGGCCGCGCTTGACCCAACTGCCGCGATCCACGGTCACTGCTTCGACGAAACCGCCGACACGGGCACTCAGATTAACGCCCTGATAGGGCGTCAAGTCTCCGGGGATCGTGATCGTCTTGTCCAGTGCCTTCGACACGACCTTGGCCGTCTCCACAGCCGTGGTGACTTGCGCATCGGCGAGTGGGCCGTTCAGCCACAGTATCGTCACGACGACCACGAGTGCTCCGCGTCTCATGCGACTTCTCCAGAATAGTGGCGGCTCATGACATCGTCGGGGTCGAGCGACGGCGAACTCACCACTGAACGACGCTGCACGAGGGCGAATAGCGCGGGCAGCACCAACAAGGTTGCGAAGGTGGACGCCGCCAGACCGCCAATCACCGCGCGCCCGAGGGGCGCCAACTGCTCTGCGCCCAATGCCACGGGGATCATGCCGGCGATCATGGCAAAGGTGGTCATGAGGATGGGCCTGAGGCGACTCGTCGCTCCCTGAATTGCGGCGATATCCGCCGCCGCTCCGTCCCGGCGAAACTTCTCGGCGAATGTGGCGAGCAGAATCGCATTGGCCACCGCAACACCGATCGCCATGATCGCGCCCATGAATGACTGAACATTCAGCGTGCTACCGGTGATCAGCAGGCTGATCAACACGCCGGCGATCACCGCGGGGATCGTTCCGATCACGATGAGCGCGGCCCTGAGTGACTGAAAGTACGCCGCCAGGAGCAGGAAGATCGCCACGATTGCGAGTCCGAGGCCGGAGCGCAGACCATCGAGGGTTTGCTGCATCGGCGCGACCTGTCCCCTGACGCTCACCGTCACGCCCGCCGGTGGAGCGCCGGCGCGGGACACAGCCGCGAAGATTTCTTCGGACGCGGTACCGAGATCCTCACCGTGCACATTGGCGGTGAGCGTAATCATGCGCTGCTGGTTGTAGCGGTTGTACTCGCCGATCGCGGTACCTT
>JAIVJN010000466.1 GCA_020200025.1 Acidobacteriota bacterium
ACGTGTTTCCTCAGGGCGCAAGATTCCCGTTCGTTCCGACCGATCCGACGACGTTTCCGTTCCAGTTCACACAGACCTTCGGCGACTCGGGCCTGCGCTTCAAGGACGCCATGGTGGGTGTCTTCGCGCAGGACGACTGGGCGATCCGGCGTGGCCTCACGCTCAACATGGGCGTCCGCTGGGACAAGGACTCGCTCTTCCAGGGCGACGACAACAACATCGCGCCACGCGTCGGCTTTGCATGGAACGTCGGCAGCCAGGGACGCACCGTCGTCCGCGGCAACGCCGGCATTTTCTACGACTCGCTGGAGTCGTCGGCCATCAACCGAGAGTCGAACACCGGACCGGTGGGTCAGACGACCATCGACTTGCGTCAGGGTGATGCGCTCTTTCCGACCTACCCGAATCGCCTCAGCGCGTTCCCCACCGGAGCCGCAACGGTGCCACGGGCTGAAGTGTACGTGCCGATGTTCGAGGGCGACGCCTTCCCCGGGGCGATTGGCGACGAGTTCCGACGGGTCGCGCCCTACTTCTTCAACAGCAACATCGGCGTTCAGCACGAGCTGTCGCCGAACTGGGCGGTGTCGGTCGACTACACCCGGGTGTACGGCTACGACCTGCTCGTCACGTGGGACAGCAACGCGCCCCCGTTCTTCGCGTTGGGTCCGGGCCAGACGCGCACGGCGGCCCAGGCCAATGCGCTGCGCCCGCTCGGCGTTCCCAACCGCACGGGAGGGCAGTACGGGATTCCCTTCACCGGCTTTCGCAGCCTGTATCTGCAGTACAACGGCGGCAAGACCGAGTACAACGCGGTGAAGTTCGGCGTGACCAAGCGCTTGTCGAGCCGCTACGCGCTGCAGGCGAACTACACGCTGGGCCGCGCGCGCGGCGACGTGGACAACTTCCGGCTCGCCAATTCGTTCGTGCCGGGCCTCACCGACATCGGCGGCGACCGCAGCTATCAGTGGGGCCCGAGCGACACCGATGTGCCGCACGTGGTGGTCGTCAGCGGCACCTACGAGGCGCCGCTCGGGTTGCGGGTCGGCGGCATCATGTTCGCGCGCTCGGGGTTCCCCTACACCGGCGTGGTGGGCCTCGATGCCGACGGCGATGGCGTGTCGTCCGGAGCCCCGGGGAACTCGGTGGCGACCAGCTACGGCGATCGGCCGGCGAGCCTGACTCGAAACTCGTTCCGGCTTCCCAGCGTGGTCACGATCGACGCCAGCGTGGCCTACGAGCTGCGACTCCCACGCAGCCACTCGGTCGAACTCCGCTTCGACGTGTTCAACCTGGCGAACCGGAGGAACGTGGCGGCATTGAACAACATCATCGGGCTCGACCCATCGCAGCCGCCAGCCACTTTTGGGACGATCACGGCGGTTCGCGATCAACGCCAGGGGCAAATCGCCTTGCGTTACCGCTTTTAATCCCGTGGCTCACTTGGGACGGGTACGTAGGGCGGGCCTTCACGGCCCGCCTTTGGCGCACCGTAAGGTGCGCCCTGCATGCTCAGCGCGGCACCCTCGCCTTCAACCCTTCGTAACGAGAGAGCGTCTCGTCGATCGCTGCGGACAGCTCCTTGAAGACCGCCAGTTGCTGGTCGGTCGGTGCGTAATCGCCCTGCGCCACATAGCCTTGCAGCGCGGCCATGCGGTTGTTCAGCTTCAAGTCGAAGACGAGCATCTGATCGTCGAAGCCGGCAAAGCGCGGCTCGACGAGCTCTCTTGATAGGCGTTCGAGCGCCGCATCCAGCTCGGCAAAGGTCGCGCGATCGCCGCGGGCGGACAGTCGTGCCCGCGTCCCCGTGATCTCGTTGGCGGTGTCGTGCACCATCGACACCTTGTCGCGGATGGCCATCAGCAGCTCGAACTGCTTCTCGAGATCGTTCGTCGCGCCCTTGCTGGTCGGGTCCGTCACGATACGCAGTGGCTCTAGCAAGGTCTGACCGCCCGCCGTCAGCCGCACCTGATAGTTCCCCGGCACCGCCAAAGGCCCGCGCAGGTTGCCGCCGGCGAGGAACGTGCCTCCGTCGATGCCGTGTGCGTCCGTGTAGCGCATGTCCCAGGCGTAACGATGCATCCCTGCTGTCGCCGCCGGGCCATTGCGATCGGTGCTCGACACGGCTCTGACCACGGTGCCGCGCTGGTCGAGGAACTCCAGCGTCACCGGCTGGGCCGATTCGAGCGAATAGGTGATGATGGCGCCGCCGGGAGGATTCTCGCCGACGCCGCGACCGCCTCGGCCAAAGCCCCGTCTCGTGCGCACGGCGTCGCGCGGGGGAAACAGACGCGTGCCCGGCGAGGTCGGATCGCCGCTGGCATGAAGGGGCGTGAGATCGTCCAGAATCCAGAACCCGCGCCCCTGCGTCGAGGCAACCAGGTCGTCGTTTCTGATCGCGAGATCCGTGATGGGCACCACGGGCAGGTTCAACTCCTTCCGCTTCGGGTCTTCGCGAATCGTCCTGACGAAGCTGCGCTCGGGAATGCCGGATCCGATCGACTGCCATGACTTGCCGAAGTCGGTGGTCTTGAAGACGTACGGCCGATAGTCGTCGAGCTGATGGCGATTGACCGCCAGGTACGCCGTCCCGGCGTCATGCGGCGAAGCCTCGATGATGTTCACGCGCGTGTAGGGCGGCATCGCCGATGGGGTCACGTTGTGCCAATCGCGGCCGCCGTTCCGCGTCACGTGTACCAGCCCGTCATCCGATCCGGCCCAGATGAGGCTTTTCTCGCGCCGCGACTCGGCGATCGTGAAGATGGTGGAGTAGTACTCTTCGAGGCGTCCGCCTTCCTGCTTCGCCTTGTCGTTGCGCGTCAGGTCCGGGCTGATGGTCTCCCAGCTCTGTCCGCCGTTGGTGGACCGGAACACCACTTGCGCGGCCGCGTAGACCGTATTCCCGTCGTGTGGCGAGATGATGATCGGGTAGGTCCACTGGAAGCGGTATTTCACCTGGGCCGCCGTGCGGCCGCCGTTGTAGTCGGGCCAGATCGTCACGTTCCGCGCCTCGCCAGTGCGGCCGTCGTAGCGCGTCATCAGACCGAAGTAGCTGCCGCCGTAGACGTCGGGCGGATTCGACGGCGTGGGCGCGAGATAGCCACTCTCGCCGCCCGCGACCGGATGCCAGTCGCTGGTGGTGATGCCCGCGCCGTTCGTCCGACTGGCAATCGAGACGCTGGTGTTGTCTTGCTGCGAGCCGTAGACCCGATACGGCACGCCGCTGTCGGTCGTCACCGCGTAGAACTGCCCGGTCGGCTGATTATCGAGCGTGCTCCACGTGGCGCCGCCGTTGAAGGTGATGGAAGCCCCCCCATCAC
>JAIVJN010000467.1 GCA_020200025.1 Acidobacteriota bacterium
CGTGCAGGGTGCGCGGCTCGACCGGGCCTATATCGCAGCGAATGCGCCCGTGCTCAGCGTCGCCGATTTGCTGGCGCGTGCGCTGGCAGGCTGATGAAACTGCCCTGGCCTGAAGGTAGAAGGCAAAGGCAGAGGCAAAGGCAAAGGCCGGGAGCGGGCGTCACGGCCGTGTTCCCGACAGGTTGAGCCGCCAGTAATCCAGCGTGAACGCTGGATCCTGCGCCGCCGCCAGCGCCACGATCTTGTCCAACCATCGAGTACGTAGCTCACCCTCCGGCAGCCGCGCCAGGTGTGTGTGGTAGATCACGGTCGTCACGAACTCACGGTACGACGTTTCGTCGGAGAGGGTCGTCATGGCCGGCTCGAGATCGACGTCGACCTCGACGAAGCCAGCGCGATGCAGACGATCGACCGTCTCGTCGGGATACGCGAATGTCCAGATCCCTTGCCACCCTCTAAAAAATGGTTCGAACGGCTCACTGGCCATGACTTCCTCGGCGAGCCGATGAGCTCGGGAGAGATTCGGACCGCCGCCACACTGGGCGAAGAGCCGCCCGCGCGGGCGAAGCGCGGCGAAGATGCCGGCGAAGAGCGCAGTGTGGTCGGGAACCCAGTGGAATGTCGCCGTGCTGAACACCAGATCGGCCCAGCGCTCGAAGGGCAGGTACGGCAAGGCGGCCTGCACAAACGAGATGCGGGAGCCGAACGAAGGGCGCAGGTTCGCTCGAGCGGTGAGCAGCATGTTCCACGACCGATCGACGGCGATCAATGATCCCTTCGGGAGGCGGGCGACGAGTTCGCCCGTCAGTCGCCCGGTGCCGCAGCCCGCATCGATGGTTTGCTCGTGGCCCGCGAGCTCGAGCCGCGACAGCACCTTCTGTCCCCACCCCACCTGCGGAGCGGACACGCGATGGTACTCGGCAGCATTCCATTCGTGGGACATATGGCGTAGTTTAGTGCTGCCCAGCCGTGAGCTTTCCCTCCACGCGCTTGTCGATCGTGCAGCGCACGCGCAGCGCCGACGAAGACACGCGCCGGCTCGCATTCGCGACCTTGATCGACGCGTACTGGAAGCCGGCGTATAAGTATCTCCGCCTCAAATGGCGGCTGTCGCCCGATGAAGCGGCGGATCTCACGCAGGAATTCTTCACCACCACTCTCGAGAACGATGTGCTCGGCCGATTCGATCCGTCCCGTGCGCGTTTCCGCACGTACTTGAGGCTGTGCCTCGACGGCTTTGCCGCCAACGCGAAGAAGGCCGAAGGTCGCCTCAAGCGCGGCGGCGGCACGTTGACGATTCCGCTGGATTTCACGTCGGCCGAGGGCGAGATCTCCAGCCACGAACCGAGCGTGCCCGCGGACCTCGACGAGCTCTTCTACCGCGAGTGGGTCCGGGCGCTCTTCGAGCGCGCGATCGACGACCTGCGAGTCGAGGCGACGCGATCCGGACGCGCCGCCGCCTTCGCCGCGTTCGAGCAATACGATCTGGCCGATTCGCCCGAGCGCCCGACCTATGCGACGCTCGCGGCTCGTCTCGGGTCGACGTCCGCGACGATCACCAATCACCTCGCGGCCATGCGCCGCGACCTGAGGGCGCATGTGCTCCGCCGCTTGCGCGAGCTGACCACGAGCGACGAAGAGTACGAGGCCGAAGCGCATCGCTTGCTGGGCATCGTGCGATGACGGCCTTCCTCCGCGACTCGACGCTCGCCCATCTGCGCGACGTCGCCGAGTGGCCCGACCTCGGCCCCCGATATGAGATCACCGGGCGGCTCGGCCGAGGCGGAATGAGCACTGTCTTTGCCGCGCGTGATCGCACGCTCGATCGCGAGGTCGCCATCAAGGTCCTGGTCGGGACTGGCGCCGATGACGGGCTTGCGCAGCGCCTCCTCGACGAAGCACACATTCTGGCAAGGCTCGAGCACCCGGGCATCGTGCCCGTGCACGACGCCGGGACGTTGCCCGACGGTCGCGTCTTCTATGCCATGAAGCTCGTGCGCGGCCACGGCTTACATCAGGCCATCGTCCACCAGACGAGCGCCGGCGACCGGCTGGCGCTCGTTGCGCGGCTGTGCGACGCGGTGTCGTTCGCGCATGCACACGGGATTGTGCACCGCGACCTGAAGCCCGAGAACGTCATGGTGGGTCCGTTCGGCGAAGTCTTGGTCATGGACTGGGGAGTGGCCCGCCGCGTCGACGATCTGGGGGCCGGCACGGCGGTGTCCGGGACGCCGGGTTTCATGGCGCCGGAACAAGAAGCCGAGCTCGCCGGCGATGGCCGTGTCGATGTGTTCGGCCTGGGCGCGCTCTTGCGCGCTATCCTGCCGGCGCCGATGCCGCGGCCGCTGGCCGCCATCGCCGCCAAGGCGACCGCAGCCGAGCCGCGCGATCGCTATCCAAGCGTCGATGCGCTCGCCGCCGACCTGACG
>JAIVJN010000233.1 GCA_020200025.1 Acidobacteriota bacterium
GTCAGCGAAGCCGTGGAGCGAGTCGCAGCGGCGAAAGAGTCAATCCGCTCGACTGGTGCGGACGTTCTGCTGGTGGCGCGTGCCGAAGGCTTCATTCGAGGCAATCCGGACCTCGATGACACCATCGCGCGGCTGCAAGCCTATAGCGGGGCCGGCGCCGATTGTCTGTACGCGCCAGGCGTGAGGGAGCTCTCCGCGATCGAGCAGATCGTGAAGGCGGTGGCGCCGAAGCCGCTCAACGTTCTGATGCTCGGCCCTGCGTTTACGGTGGCGCAACTGGCGGCCGTAGGAGTGCGACGTGTCAGCGTGGGCGGAGCGCTCGCCGCGGCAGCGTGGGCCGCGTTTCGAGAGGCGGCAGCCATGTTACGCAGTCACGGAACGATGCCAACTAGGCCGCGGTAGCGCAGAAGATGCGCCGGCGTGACGCGCATCAGAGGTTGCGAGCTAGCGCCCCGCCGGAGCGTGGCGGGCGTCCAAAACGGCTCTTCAAGGTCGGTGCCTGACCACACGTCGTATGGCGCCTCTGCTGTCGTCGCGCCGGACGGCCGCGTCGTGCGGACTGCCAGGCAACTGTTCGAGGACTTGCTGATTGCGGAGATCGACCTCAACTCACCGGCGCCTGTTGACAGGTGGGCCAGCGTGACGCAAACCTTTAGCGCATCTTGATTGATCATTCAACTCCGGAGACCGCGAGGTGGTCACGTGGGTCGGTGCGTGTGGCCTTCGCGTCTTCAGGAGAAGGACGCCGCTTAAAACATTGACCGAGTGTGTCGGGACAGTGAATCTGCTTAACGGATCCATTCGTCTGACAAGCGCTCGAGGATGCCCTTGCCCCGCGGCCGAGCGGACGGTAGGCCCGCTCGAGTTGACCAGCAACGCCGCGCTCGCGCTTGCCTTCCTCGATGTATCAAAACGCGGCGTTCGCACCTGGCAAGCTGTGAGCGGGGGGAGCGTCGGTCCGCCAGCTCCCGACTATGCACCACCGACAGCCGAGCAGCGACCCACGCGGAGCTCGGCGCCTTTATTTGCCCGTCGAGCGGCTTATACTGAAATGCGTGGGGCGGCTGCACGCGGAGTGCCTGTAAGTGATTTCAGAACATTAGGAGGTCTATCACAATCGGTCGTATCCGCCAGGCGTTAGGCTGCAACTTATTGATTCTAAAGCGAGAGATGGCCGAGTGGTCGATGGCGCACGCTTGGAAAGCGATTCGGGCGAGGCTCACCAAGTAGCACCAACGCTCCTCAACACACAGTCGATGCAACGGTTTGCGGCTCTCCGATGTCGCTCGGTGTGACGCCGTCATCCTTGCTGTGCATCGCGGCTTTCGCGCCCACCTTATACAGTTTCTACACAGTTCCGCTTCGACTTTCCAGGTGAAGACCCCCAGGTTCTTGCTGACGCTTGCTCACCGCATCGCGTCCCGTTGGGGTTGCGCGCAGCAGAAGGCCCCGACGGTCCCAGCCGGACCTCGACCAGACGTGGGTGGTGTGATTGACGCAGCGCCCGTCAATCAGATAATCTGATTCCGATGAAGACCACGCTCACGGCATTTCAGCGCAACTTCCGCCAAGCGCGTGAAGCAGCCGATCGCGGGGACATCGTGATCGTCAGCGGTGAACACGCGGACTACGTGTTCGAGCGGCGCGCTGCCTCGTCGGATCACCCCTTCACCGGACTCGAGGGCGTTTTCGGTGCTGTGACTCTGCCCCGTGACCACGCGACAATTCGTGACAAAGTCCGCCAACGTCTCACCGCGAAGAACCGTCATCGTCGACGCCGGACCGCTTAAGGCCGCCATCGATTGGGGCGACGTCGATCATAAGTGGGCCGAGCGGGTGTTCCGTTCGGTGTCCGGCCGGTTCGTCACCTGTGAAGCAGCGATCGCGGAAGCCCTTTACGGGCTGGAGAACCATCCGGTAGCCGTCCAAGCGCTGCGTCGCCTGATTGGTCGTATGGACGTCGTCGCGTTCGGTCCGGATCGGCTCCCGTCCGTGTTCGACGAGATCGAGCGATGGGCACCGCGAATGGACTTCGCCGACGGGTGCGCTGTCGTTCTTGCGCGCAGCTATGAGCGGGCGTTCGTGCTCACGACCGACTTCCGCGATTTCGCGACGTACGGCGTTCCGTTCGCATCGCCTGAAGGCGCGTTTCATACGTGAAATCCGGGCACGCATGCGACCTAGAAACGGTCACCCATGGTCAGCCGCGCGGCGGCCAGAGCGCACCGTGGGGGCGCTACGCTCGTCTGTCCCCAAGCCGCGACTACGGGACGTGCCCACGCCGTACTTCTGAACCTGGCCGGTAGAACTTCTCGAACCGGTTGAACCGGAACGTCTGGTCCACGCTCACTACCGTGGCGGCGCCGCCGGGCAGGGCGGACCATGCCCTCTGGGATTCGCTTGCGTCCTCCCACTTCGAGCCGGAGGTTCGTTATCGAGGTCCTCCTCGATACAGCACGAACCCGCGCGTCACGCCAGCGTGGGTGTACTGTCCGACAATGTCGCCTCGGTTGTTGATGCTAGTCGGTACCGTCGCGGAAGACGGTGTCTCCGTTGGAGCCTCGAATGATTCGTAGTGTCCCTTCCGATCACGCCAGAACCCGAGCGTGCGGCGCTTCGCCGGGTCGCTGGCGAAAGCGGTATAGAAGCCGACGATCTCGCCATGGTCGTTCAGGCCGGGCGCGTTCGTGTTGATGGAATCCGCGAACGGTACGTCGAGCTGCGTGACGGTGTCGCCGGACATGAGGAAGCCGTGGACCGAACCGTTGAAGAACGAGCCCACCATGTCACGGCGAGCGTTGATCCACTGAACGAACGTGCCGTTTGGCGGCGGACCTTGTGTACCCTCCAGGTCTATCGTGGTGAACACGCCACGCTTGCTCAGGAGAAAGCCGTGGCGCTTGTTCACGGTGTCGTAGTAGCCGGTGATATCCCCTGCCGCGTTGATCCCCTTGGCCAGCGTGCGGATCGTGGGCCCATCGTCCGTCATGGATGGCCCGTCGATCACCGTGAATGCCCCGTGGGCCCGCCAGACGAACCCACGCTGGACGATGGCCCCGTCGTCTTGCTGGTCGCCAAAGGAGCCGACGATGTCGCCACGGCTGTTCATACCGAACACATTGGTCCACCGCGCACCGGGCTCACGCACGTCGATGGTCGTGACGGTTCCACGATCAAGGAGGAACCCGTGTTGGTCAACGGCCGACGAGCCGTAGAACCCAACGATGCGGCCGTCGGCCGTGATGGCGCGGGCCGCGGTGAAGGTAGCACCACGCACTTCGATCGGAACGAACGTCCCGGTCTCATCGTGGGCGGCACTTCGTGCGCCAGCCAGCACGACGAATGCCAGGACGACCACCAGGAACCTGATCCACAGTCCGACGTGACGTCTTGAGGTTGGGGTGAATGTGAGCGGAGTTCGAGGCATCGTCGTATCCCTCCTTGTGAGCGCGAGATGGGAGCGTGAGGTCGCCCCCGGCACGCGCGCGGCAAGCAGCCTCGCTCTAGATCGCGGAAACGGCGGCTGAATCACCTCACTGGCATCGGAGGGTCGCGCCGCGTCGAGGAGGGTTGTCGGGCTGGGAGGGAAACGGGGTCTTACCGCCGGAGCGGAATTAGGAACAGATTGGTGTGGAAGTCCGCCTTGGTGTAGACGTAAGTGGTCGGATCCGACGCGATTGAGACGCCTCCGAGCTGAAGCGCGTGAACGTCAGGCCGCTTTGCCAGGGCGCTGTACTCGAAGATGGCGTGCACGCCCTGCTCGGGCAGTTCGGGAAGCGACGACGGCTCCGCGAGCGGGACCACCAGCGTCCTGGCCGGGGCTCCCGTGGCGAGATTGAGCTGGACGCCGACACTGAAGAATCGCCCGTCGGCCGACCAGCCGACATTGCAGTAGGGGATGCACACACGACGGGCTGCGCCACCACGTACGGGTACCGCGAACGTCGACACCGGCTCCATCGCGCCGCCTGATCCCTGCGAGTAGACGATCACCCAGCGGCCATCCGGTGAGACCTCACCCTTTTCGTGCACGGGCGGTCCTTCGAGCTCGACGCGCCGCGCGCCGTCCTTGCTGGCGCGGATCACGCGGTTGCCCGACGGCTGAATCGACCGATAGACGAGCTCATCGCCTGCACCGAACGACACCTGATCCGCCTCCGACGCGATCCGCGTCGGCGGACGACGTCGATCGAGCGGCGCTACCCAGATCTGTGACGCGCGATCCTCACTCGTCGTGAAAGCGATCTCCGACTCGTCCGGCGAGATGTCGTACTGGATGATGGGAACACCTTGGATCAGGGTCTGCACCGCGCCCGTCGCCAAGGTGAGCGAGCGTAGCTCGAACGAGTCGCTCTCGGCAGACGGCCGCAAGAGGAAGAACACTCGCGTGCCGTCCCGCGACAGGCGCGGAAGCTGGGCAAACCCCTCCGCGACGATCGCGCGGTCGCCCGCCGCATCGTGAATCCAGATGGAGCTCCTCCGGATCCCGAGTGCCGTGATGAGCGATTGGCGTCCGGTGGTGACTTGCTCGGGCGTACCGTCGGGGAACCGTTGGCGCCAGAGATGGGATCGTCCGCCGACGGCCGCGGCGAAGTACATCCACTGCCCGTCCGGCGACCACGCAGCGGAGGTGCACGTGCCGCGCGGGCCGACCTCGCGGCCCGGGGAGCTGCCATCGGCGGGCACCAGACGGCAGGGAAGACCGAAGGCGTGCGTCTGGTCCATCTCCACCACGAGAATCCACTGCCGGTCCGGCGAGGCATAGGCGAAGTGGGCCATTCCCAACTCGTGTGGTGGAAAGTAGACGTCGCGGAGGTCCGAGCGCTGCTCGGTCGCAGACACGATGCCCATGTGCAGCGCGCCGCGAATCTCCGCGAACAGCACCCGGTCCTTCGAGAGGTACGTGAGGCCGGACGCATTCGCCAGGAGCCGCGCGGGCTCGCCGCCGAGCACCGGCACCGCGAATGTATCCCACCCCTCAACGGTTCGCGTGTACGCGACACGGGTGCCGTCATGGTTGAAGACCGGACCGTACATCCCGACGCCGCTGGGCGTCAGCGGCACGGATTCACCGTTGGGCAACGGCCTGACGTAGATCCGGCCCCTTCCGAAGAAGAAGTCCTCTCCGACCTTGAAAGTGACCATGCGGCCATCCGGCGACAGGCTGGGCGTGACGGCGGACTCGGCCAGGTCGGTGAGTTGCACGTAGTCCGCGCTCGAGGCAATCGGGCCGGATCGGCTCGCGCTGCGAAACAGCAGCACACCGCCGCCTGTCACGAGCACGGTCACTACGGCGGCTGCAATCGCGGCCGCGCGCCATCGATTCCAGCCACGCTGGATCACGTCGATCGTGTCGCGCACGTCCGCGATGTTCTGCAGACGGTGAGCAAGGTCGCGCTGCAGACAGTCACGCAAGAGCCTCCGGATTCGAGGCGGCGTCGCCGATGGCAGCCGGTTCCAGTCCGGCTCCCGCTCGAGAATGGCCGTCAACGTCTCAGTGATGGTCTCCCCTCTGAAGGCCCGCTCGCCGGTGAGCATCTCGTACAGCACGCAGCCGAAGGCCCAGATGTCGGTGCGCGTGTCCACCGGCAGGCCACGCGCCTGTTCCGGGCTCATATATGGCGCGGTCCCGAGAAGAGTGCCGACGCTCGTGACGTCGACCCCATGCGTCGTCGTTTGCGAATGTTCCTGCCCCGAGACGAGGCCCTTTCCGGCCGCTTTTGCCAGACCAAAGTCGAGCACCTTTACGATGCCGTCCGCTGTGACCTTGATGTTCGCCGGCTTCAGATCGCGATGGACGATCCCCTTTCGATGCGCGGCATCGAGCGCATCGGCGATCTGCCCGGCAATCTTCAGGGCGTCACGCATCGCGACTGGACCCCGTCGCACCCGCTCGGCCAGCGTCTCTCCGTCGACCAACTCCAGCACGAGCGCCGGGAACCCTGCGGCGTCCTCGACGCCGAAGATGGCGCCGATGTGAGGATGATTGAGCGCGGCGAGCATGCGCGCCTCGCTTTCGAACCGCGCCAGACGGCCGGCATCCGCGGTGAACTCGGCCGGGAGGACCTTGAGCGCGACGTCGCGACCGAGCCGCGAATCATGCGCGCGATACACCTCACCCATACCGCCGCGCCCAAGCAACGACGTGACGCGGTAGCCGCCAAGCTGCTGACCGGTGAGATCCTGACGCGTGGCGCTGACGGGCTGTGCTGGAGCAGCATCGCCGACGAACTCCATGAAGCTGCCGGTCGACACCGGCTGATCCAGCAGCTTCTGCACCTCGCGCTCCAGCGCTGAGTCGCCCGCGCACGAATCCGCCAGGAATCTGCGGCGGTCGCCCTCTGGAAGCATGCGGGCCGCGTGATACAGCGCCTGGATGCGTTCCCAGCGCTCCGGTGTCAAGTCGTGCTCCATCGGCGAGTTCCAGCTGTCTGTTGACGGCCTTCCCGGCGAGAGGGGCGGGCGAACGGCTGGCGCGAATTCTACTACTTCTCCAGCCGCCCTGGCCCCAGCGCACCGTCGTGAACCCGGAGGACAATCGCTGCAGCCAACGGCTCTCGTCCATGAGGTGTACGTCCGCCTCGTCGATCAGCGGCACGTCCAGTGGCGGAACCGGGCACACTTCTTCGGCGTTGCGGCCAGCCTCATGCGCCGGATCTTGGTCGATCACGCGCGAGCACGTCTGGCTGACAAACGGGGCGGCGGGCTCGAACGCGTCACGCTCGCCGGTGACGAAGCGGCAGAGAGTCCTCGAATCGACGTCCTCGTGTTGCACGAATCGCTGCAGCGGATGGCTGCGTTCAGCCCACGTCAGGAGCGCATCGTCGAACTGCGGTACTTCGGTGGGCTGACCATCGAGGAAGCGGCAGAGGTCATCGGTATTTCCGAGGCGACGCTTGTGCGTGAGTGGACGGTAGCGAAGGCCTGGCTGCGCGCCGATCTGTCCGACTTGCCGCGTCGCGACACGCCCACAGCCTGAACGACCGATTCTCAGCAACGAGAGAATGGGAATCTGCGACGTGGGACGATGTGGATGCCGATGTTGTAAGCGCCCCTGGGTCCTGGCGGCGGCTATACTGAGTGGGCCGCAAGTGATCGCGGCACATTAGGAGGTCTTACACAATTCGCGTTTCTTTCGCTTGAGTCGAAGCTGCAACTTGTTGATTCTAAAGACGGAGAGATGTCCGAGTGGTTGAAGGAGCACGCTTGGAAAGCGAAGCGGGCGACGGACATCAACCCACCTCAAAGCGTCTCAAGACATACGCGATCAACGACTTAAGCGCTCCGAACTATCACTAGCTGTGCGTCCGTAAACCTCGATGTCTTTCGAGGTCTTGAGCCCGACGTATCACATTCCTATCACAATTGACTCGCCCACTTAGAGGCGTCTTCGTCTGTATTCCTCAGTGTTCGTCACCACTCGTTCTGTCACGCGAGCGACTGATGAGCGGCCTTCGGCAATTCATGATCGCGAGACGCCCATGCTCTCAGCGGAGGCGAGTGACACCGGAATGGTGAGCGCAGCGTGGTGCCAGTTTCCCTACGAACGTCCACCCGCGTGTACAACGGTCTCCTGAACCGTTGCGTTCCCGCGACGGTTGGGGACGGCTACCTGAAATAGCGCTGCGCCAAGAGGAACGCGTCCATCCGTCCGCGCTGAACGCGGGAGAGCGTCGAACGCCCGACGCTCCCCAGCCGCTTCCCAGCTTGTCCAGGGCAATGGTCGAATTCCACAATGCCTGGCGAATCCAGGGGTCGACTTGTTGCGGACAACCCTTGGAATCGATCTGCCTATCCCAGTCGATGAAGAAATCACGCATGTCCGTGATGTGCATCGGATAGCTCGGCACAGTTGGTAGCGGCGGCAACCGCGTCGACGCGAGCGCGACGACCCTCTCGATGCTGTCCGGGCGAAGCGCTGCGTAACCGATAACTCTCATTGCACCCCGAGACCAACCCACGAGGTTCACCTTCAGCGCGCGGTCACCGCGAATCGACCGGATGAATTCCCCGACCGTGTCGATTTCGTCCCAGTCCGTCGCGAAGCTGCCGAATGAATGCGGATAGCGGGGCTGGCAAGGCGTCCGGAGAGGGTTCGGAACGAGGTACTTCGACTGGGCGTCGGCGGAGACGTTGTAGGGGTCGTCCATGACCGCGGGCTTGGACGAGCTCCCGTAGCCTTGCAGATCCATCGCGAAGACATCGAAGCCAGCATCAGCCAGATATGTCATCCAGCTGTAATCTCGGTATTCGAGATCGAACGAGGGTACCGCAGCCCCGATGTTCCGTTCGTACGCGCATCCGATGAAGATGGAGGCGATCAGCACTCCCGCGACGGCGGTGTGACGTTCACTCATCCTCACATCCGCGTTGGCGTTAACAGTCAGGGACCTGAAGCTCGCAGGATATGCGTCGTCATGCGCGAGTTCCGGGTGGGCATGACGGCTGAACATCGGACCTTAACCTCCCGTCAGGACTATGTCCCAGTGCGCGACGAGTTCAGTGCCGGTCGAAGGTGACGAGATGTTCGCGATCAATGTTTCGGGACGGCGGACAGAGTTCAGATGACGGTCCTTGTCGTTCAATCGCTCATTCGGAAAGAAGAGTTGTGTGACCTTGCGGTCGCTGCGCCCTTCGATCTCGAAATGGATATGTGGCGCTCGCATGTCGCCTCGAGCCGTCGGATACGGTCCCGGCTTTATCGTCGTGAATCGGTACCTGCCTTCGATGTCGGTGCGCAGCAGCGCATACCCTTGGAAGTCGGGATCCAGCGGTAACTGAGTATTTGGATCAGATGGATGTGCGTACCGTCCGTGCGTGTTTGCCTGCCAGATCTCAATCCGTGCGTTGCGCACCGGCTCTCCTTTGAGGTTGGTAACGCGGCCGTTTAGTTGCACCACCTGACCGGCCGCCCGCTGATGATGTCCGCGCACGAGCGTCAAGTCGGCGTCCCTGTCGCCCGGCTTTACGAGAGGATAGAACGGGCCGGTTATCAGGTCGGCCGTCTCTCGCAGAGGCGGGGTCTGCGTATTCGCAAACAGTGCGGCAAGATCGGTGAATGCGAGAGCGCCTGTCGCGAGTGACGCGATTCCAACGAATCGACGTCGCGACAACTCGCTGCTGAGCTTGCACATACATCTTCCTCCTGCACCTCCCCTCGTCCGCGCTAACGGAACGATCACGATTGTTCACTCGGCGGTCACGCCCATGGTGCGCCGCCCAGTGTGGGCCCGAGAAGATGACGATTCTGACGCTGCCTCGATAGATTATCCTTTGCACGAATGCGGGGGTTGGTCGCCATAACTACCGCCGTCGGAACGATAACAGTCGCTGCCTGGATGTCCGCGAGTCGCATCGCCGGACTCGCTCAGGGCAGCCCCGAAGGGCCCGGGTTGATTCTTCAGAAGGCCGAGGGCGAACGTCGCGTCCGCCGCCCACGACCCGAAGCGGCCGGCAAAGTGGCGGCGTCCACGATGGTGATCAAAGTCGATCAGCGAAATGGCGGATCGCCGAACTTTTTCATGGCGACTGAGGAGATCCTACCGGGTGACGCAATCGCGCCGCACCTCCATCCGGAATACGACGAGATCCTCTTCGTGCATCGGGGAACCGGCCTTGCGACCCTCGGTGCCCGGGGGGCGACGGTCACCGAAGGCGCCACGCTGTACATCCCCTCGAATACGCGCGTAAGTCTGAAGAATACCGGCAGAGAGCCGCTGAGCCTCGTCTTCATCTTCCCACGGCCGGAGATGGTCTCCGCGTACTACCGTGAGCTGACCGTCGCGGAAGGCCAGCGCGTTATCCCGTTTTCGAATGAGGAGTTCGCGGCGTTTCGGGCGCGCCACAAGGCGCACGTCTCGTTCGACAAATGATCCCGAGTTCAGTTCCGAGCTACATTTCACCAACGACTTGTCCGAGGATTTCATGACACGGCAAACGGTATGCTCGGCATTCGCAGCGATGCTGCTCTCAGTCGTCACAGCGCGTACGGCAGCGGCACAGCTGATGTCGACCTGCGCGGAAAACTCGCCCGAGAGACACGGCGAGATTGGCTGCAGCATCATCGAGAGCAAGGTGCTCCCGGATACGATCAAAGCGCCGGTGTTCTGGCATATCGATCAATTTGATTCCGTGCAGCGTGCCCGTGCCGCCGTCGGCCCGGCCGGCATCGCCTTCGATGCAGCCGGAACATCGTGGCTGATGACGATTGAGTCAGATACCGTCGATCACCACGGTGGAACGCATGTGACACACGTCGGGCCACTCCCGCTGCCACGCGCCGCCAAATATGGCGTCGTGGTCCAGTCGGCGCTGTTCACGCCCGGCATGTACTCGTTGGCTCATCACCATTCCGGTGTTGAAGCGGTGTATGTGGTCGAAGGCGAAGCGTGCTACGAAACGCCGGGGCGAGGCTTCAGACTGCGGAAAGGCGAGACGGTTGTACTTTCGACCGGAACGCCAAATGCGCGCGGTCGTCGCAGGCTCGACCCCGCGCCACGTCCTGGCGGTAATTATCCATGACGCTGCGCAACCTGCCACGATGAGGATGCCGGAAGGCAAGGGGCCGCAGCTTGCCTCGTGCAAATAGAGGTTCGGCCTGTCATGCACACACCTGGTGCTCGAACCATCTCTGTCGTGGCAGCCATACTGTGCTCGAT